>DAWB01000169.1:0-6687 GCA_002505805.1 Methanosaeta sp. UBA80
CCCATGCTTTATATCTGTTGCTCCTCAGTTTAGCCGGACATTCAGGTGTTGTTATGACTCTAAGAGATGAAGCATTACAGTTTCATAGGGCGTCCGGGGGCAAGATTGCCATACACAGCAAGGTCCCCTGCGCCACGGTAAAAGATCTATCTCTGGCCTACACCCCCGGCGTGGCCGAGCCCTGCCGGGAGATTGAGAAGAATCCCGAGGAGGTCTATCAATACACGGCCAAAGGCAATTTGGTGGCTGTGGTGACTGATGGAACCGCAGTTTTGGGCCTGGGAGACATAGGGCCCCTGGCTTCCCTGCCGGTGATGGAGGGAAAAGCCATACTCTTCAAGAACTTTGCCGGAATCGATGCCTTTCCCATTGCTGTCAATTCCAAGGACCCGTCGGTCATAGTGGACACCGTAGCCGCTATTGAGCCCGTCTTCGGGGGGGTCAACCTGGAGGACATCAGCGCTCCTCGCTGCTTCGAGGTGGAGGCGCGGCTCAAAAAAGCTCTCAATATTCCCGTCTTTCACGACGACCAGCACGGCACGGCGGTGGTGGCCCTGGCCGCTTTGATCAATGCCCTCAAGCTGGTGAAAAAGAGCTTTTCGGATATTTCCGTGGCCGTGAGCGGCGCGGGAGCGGCAGGCATTGCTGTTACCCGCTTTCTCTATAGCTTTGGTGCAAAGGATGTCGTCCTCTGCGACAGCCGGGGGGTGATCCATCCCGGCCGGGCTGATCTCAATGAAGCAAAACAGAGGATCGCCCGGGAGACCAATCCGCGTCAGATAAA
Source organism: Methanosaeta sp. UBA80 (assembly GCA_002505805.1). Lineage (GTDB taxonomy): Archaea > Halobacteriota > Methanosarcinia > Methanotrichales > Methanotrichaceae > Methanothrix. Next base: position 785 of record DAWB01000169.1, read on the forward strand.
AGGCAGCCTGGCCGAAGCCCTGAGGGGGGCGGATGTATTCCTGGGGCTTTCCGTGGCCGGTATTGTCTCGCCGCCGATGGTGGAGAGCATGGCCGAGGATGCCATAGTCTTTGCCATGGCCAACCCCGACCCGGAGATCATGCCCCATCTGGCCTTGCAGGCCGGAGCCAGGGTGGTGGCCACGGGAAGATCGGACTTCCCCAATCAGGTCAACAATGTCCTGGGATTCCCGGGCATATTCCGGGGAGCCCTGGATGTGAGGGCTTCGGACATAAACGAGCCAATGAAGGTAGCCGCTTCCCGGGCCATAGCCGCTCTGGTGGACCCGGTCTCGGAGGAGAATATCATTCCCTCACCACTGGATCGCAGGGTGGTGCCCGCCGTGGCCGAGGCGGTAGCAAGAGCAGCCATTGATAGCGGCGTAGCCCGGCTGATCTTGGATCCTTCCGAGGTGGGCCGGAGAGCTCTGGCCATGGTTAGCTCTCTGCCCAAAGAGGCCTGCTAGGCCTCAGTCGATCCTCTTTTTGGCTAGCGCCAGATCGGCCTTCTTGGCCGATACCTTCCGAGAGGCTTTCTCCTGGATCTGAGAAGCCCTCTGGCCGGCAGCTTTCTTGATTATCACTGTCTTTGCCGCCGACCAGGTGGACTGTGCTCCGCTGCTGTCCTCAGCCTGGACCCGGACGCTGTATGCTCCTGCAAGGGGCCAGGCATGTGAGGCCCGGGCGGAAAGTCCCGATCTCATAAAATCGGTCTTGCTGGTCTGGCCGTCTCCCCATTCGAAGGTATAAGAAAGAGGATCGCGATTAGGATCGGCAGCATATCCAGTGAAAGTATAGCTTATCCCCGCCAGGCCGCTGTTGATCCCGGCCGGAGGGGAGGGCTTTTTGGGTGGGCTGTTGACTGTGCTGGAGCCGGAGATGCTGACGCTGAATGGCTCCGACCAGCCTGAGGAGGCGCCCTGGCTGTCCGTGGCCATGGCCTTTACCTTATAGGTCCCCTTCTCTTTCCAGATGTGATTTGCCGCGCCTGTGGAAGAGGCGGAAAGCAGCGTCTTGGTGGTGGCGCCGTCTCCCCAGTCAAAGGTAAAGAAGAGCTGGTCGCCGTCTGGATCCTTTGAGGTGGCGGTGTAGCTCAGTATCTTCCCTGCATATCCCTGAGTCAGCCCCTGAACCGGGGCAGGCGTCTGGGGAGCGCTGTTCTGGCTTGCATCATAGCTCAGGTCCAGGGTCATCCAGTAGAAGGCATATCCGAGGCCAGTGTAGCTGCAATTGTAGTTCATATCCATGGCCGCCCGGAAGAGGCCGGCCGGCCGAGCAGGTGTATCTCCCCAGCTGTTGAGCATTATCCAGTAGCGGTTTTTGGGATCGGTGTCATTGTAGCCCAGGCAGAGAACGGCATGGCCGCCACCGCTCTGATAGCTGTAGGTCCTGCCGCAGGCGTAGTCCGGCTGCCAGATGGCAGCCTCCGGCTTGCCCCCCCAGAAATCTTGAAAATTGCTCCATGAAGATGCATCGGGCAGGAAGAAGCCGAACCATATGGCTTTGCCCTGCAAGAGCACGCCCTTGATGTTGGCTATGGCCTGCTCAGAAGGCAGGCCCTGCGTGGCTATTCGGCTGGTGGCTATGGATGATACCCTATAATTGGGGCTCGCAGATATTCTATAAGTCGGCACAGCGGAGCAGCCTCCGCAGCTCCTTGATCCATCCTGGTAATGGGCATTGGCATTGGACCAGGGGACGATCATCTTCTTAACCTGGTAGAAGCCGGCCAGATTATCCAGCCAGCCGCCACAGCAGGCGGCATTGCTCCCGCAGCCGCCGTTGTAATTCGAGTCCAGGAACTGCACAGAGAAGCGATCAGACTGTTTCATCTGCCGGGCATAATCTATCTCCATAACCCCGGTGCCGGCCCAGGCCCAGCAGTTGCCGCACACTCCCTGATCCCTCTCTGAGGCAATGTACTTGAGACGATCCAGAAGGCTGAAGGAGGCGGGAGGTGCAGCTGACAGCATGGCGGCAGTCTCCGGAGCGATGACCGCTTTGGGTGAGGCGCTGTACTGGCTGGCCCATAAGGCCACCTCCTCCGGGGCAGGGCGCATGAGGGGATGCTTCCGGATAGGGCCGGCAGCCGGAAGGAGGCTATGAGGGAGAAATCCGAAGTCAAGGCCGGACCCGGGCCGGTCGGTCAGGTTGACCTCATAGTACCCTCTGCCAGGCGCGGTCCGGCTGCTTTCTGCCACCGGCCCGGCCTCCAACCTGTAGACGCCCGGCGAGAGGTTGGAGAATATATAATGGCCGGACTGGTCGGTTAGGACGGTTGCCTGGAGCAGGCCTCCCTGCATCAGCCGGACGGTCACATTGGCCAGGCCGCTCTCATTGGCGGAGAAAAATCCGTCACCATCGCCGTCCAGGTAGGCAGTGCCGCCCAGGGAGAGAAGGGCATCGTCGGCGGAGGGCGAGAGATCATATGAGGGCGAGGCGAAAGAAAATGATATAATCAATATCTGCAAGATGATGAGCAGAGATAGCTTTCCTGGCATCATTCTAACACACCAAATATATTAAGTGTGATTAAGAATATAAATCTTTGGAAACTTTTAGAGTAAGAGCAGCGGCTTTTTGTAGTCCGGCTCAGGTCTGGCAAAAAGTGCGGCTATAGTTGGCCGCTGCTATTCTGACTGGCTTAAATATCCTGTCACTGCATGGGTTACATCCTCAGTTCGGAAGCTGCCGCCCAGGTCGGGGGTGAACACCTTTGCCTCCAGGCTCTTTTGAACCGCCTCTTCCATGCGACGGGCCGTCTCCTGCTCTCCCAGCCAGTCCATCATCATCGACGCGCTTCTTATGGCCCCAATGGGATTGGCTATGCCCTGGCCGGCGATGTCCGGGGCGCTGCCATGAATGGGCTCGAAAAGGGCCATGCTCCTGCCCAGGTTGGCGCTGGCGCACAGGCCCAGGCTTCCCAGAATGCCTGCCGCCTCATCGCTGAGAATGTCTCCGAAGAGGTTGGTAGTGACCATGACATCAAAGCGCCTGGGATTGATCACCAGGTTGTAGGCGGCGGCATCAACCAGCATATCCTCATAGGCTACAGCCCGCCGCTCGGCTGTCCTGCGGCAGCTCTCCAGAAAGAGGAGGTCGCTCTTGAGCACATTGGATTTGTGGATTATGGTCAGCTTTCTCCTGCCTGAGGCAAGATCGCAGGCCTTCTCTGCAATCCTCTCCGAGCCCTGCCTGGTGACCACCCTTATCGTGCGCGACTCATCCTGTCCNNAGCTCCTCCAACCCGGAATAGAGGCCCTCGGTGTTCTCCCGCACGATGATGAAATCCAGGTCGCGGCTGCGGAAGGGCCGGATGTTGGCATAGAGGTCCAGCTCTCTTCGCATGCGCAGCAGAACGCTCCTGTAATTGGGATCGGATGGAGTGGTAATAGCCCCAAAGAGAATGCAGTCGCACTCCCGGATGGTATCCATATCCTCGTCGCTCATGGCCTGGCCCGTCTTCTTCCAGCGGCCAAGGCCAATCTCCATATGGACCGGCTCATAGCACGCTCCCGCTGCCTGTAGCACCTCCAGGGCGCTTTCCACCACCTCCGGGCCTATGCCGTCTCCCGGTATCACTGCGATCTTCTTAGATCCTCTACCAGACACCTTACCGCCTCCGCTATTTTATGCGGGCCGTCCCCCCAGTGCACCGCCATTCCCGGCTGGCCGTTCTTGGCCGTCCTGCCCCGGCGCTCCGATCGGCAGCATCGGGTGATGAAGGGCTTTTCCGGCTGCAATATCTCTTCCCGACAGTGCAGGGGGCAGATATTGATGAAATCATATTCCCTATCAGGATAGTTGCTCAAGAATATCTCCCGGGATACCTCGCAGCCCACAATGAGGGGGCGGGGCGCTCTCACCGGGTCGGCGTCCAAGGTAGGAGCCAGGCCCGAGGCCCGGCAGGGATAATAGATGCCGTCCCCGGAGAAACGGCGCAGGTCCAACGTCCGGGGCAGGAAACGAACCGCCAGATCCCCCAGCATGCTGCAGGCCTCCAGCCTCTGAAGAGAGTAGACCAGCCAGGGCGGATCGGGAGGCGAGACATCCAGGACCTCGATCTCCAGGATCGCAGCCGGATCGGGATCCTTGACAAAGGTTATGTGCTCGTCCGGACCCTGGAAGACCACAGTATTGGCTTTGCCGGCCCGGCAAATTTCGCTGGCCAGATCTATGAGCAGGGTGCGGTTTCTGGTGTCGACGACCTTGGAGTAAAAAGCGATCTCCTCGCCCCCGGCCAAAAGCTGCAGTGCGGCGACCTCCCTCATGAAGCCGCTGCCTTGGCTCTCCACCTTATAAAGGCGCGGCCCATCCCGGCTGACGAGATACTCCGTGGAGAAGTAAACCGGCTCTCCCCTGCTCTCGCGGTCCTTGATTCCCACGAACTTGTAGTCCTGAGGGAAGATCATGCCAGCCCTTTCTCTTTTCGGCNNCGGCGATGAGCCACCAGGCCGCCGTCATCCAGGATCGCTCTTAGAAAATCGGGAAGGCGGCTGCCCTGGTAGGTTTTATCACCAACCCTCACCAGCCCCTCCGCCAGGTCCACCTCCACCATGTCCCCTTTCCGGCAGACTACATCGGCCTCGATCAAGGCCAGGCCCACATTGATGGCATTTCTATAGAAGATGCGGGCAAAGGAGCGGGCCACCACCGCCGCCACACCAGCTCCTTTCAGAGCCAGCGGAGCCTGCTCCCGGGANNGAGCCGCAGCCGAAGTTCCTGCCGGCCACAATCACATCGCCTGGCTCCACCAGGCGGGCAAATTCCGGATCGCAGCCCTCCATGGCATGCTCCGCCCAGAGCCGGGGATCCTTGGTGCGCAGATACTTGCCGGGAATGATCACATCAGTGTCTATATCGTCTCCGTAGATCCAAGCCTTGCCCCTGATCATGCATCCTGAATCTGTCAATGGGGGCATAATATACTTTGCCCGGGGCATGGGAGACGACTCACTCCGCCAGCTTTAGCTGGGAGGTATGCGAGCTGAGAACAAAATGGGTTAATCTATAGCGTCTCCGGCTCGACCTCATGCTTGAAGGAGAGCCTTACTCTGGCCCGGTACTCAACAATGCCAACATCGGAGAGCCGGATGTCCATCCTGGCCACCTCGACGATCCTCATGTTGGTCAGATTCCGGCCAGACGTCTTCACGGCATTGCCCACCGCATCTTCCCATCCCTCGGTGGAGGTTCCCACCAGGTCGATGAAATTATAGACGCTATTGCCAATAGCCTCTTCCATACTAGATAATGGGCCGTTCTCCTTGATATAATTTTTTCAGCTGGGTGCTCGGGATCAAAAGATCCAAAAAGGATTTACAGAGAATGGTGAGCATAACCGATGATAATGTACTGTTTAGGGTATGACTCAGGGATTGATGGGTGATTATTTCTTTTGCTCCTCACGGTTCGTGGTTGCGTATAGCCAGGCTTACTTCCTATATTTATTCAAGGCATAATCCACGATTTGTTAAATTTACATAGAGCCGAATTTTATATAATCTAACTTGAAAAGTATTGTAGAGCGGGTAGGGGAGTGGGGGTTAGTAAAAATGAGTGTACCCGCTCTGACTCTGAGAGTAAACGATAGTATAAATACTTTTCTTGAAACTTCCTATGATGTAGGGTTTTTGACAATCCTTTTGAGAGTGACCTCTAGTTCGGCAGGATGATTGCTGGAATGGATATTTATTGCTGGCTGGCATAATATCATAATACTTTCCCCCTGCCCGGCCTAGAGATATAGCCTGAGATGAGAGATGCCTTCCATAGCATCATTATTCAAAGTTGAAAATATAATTTATTAAAAATTTAGATGAAGTTCGGAGCGAAACTCCCATAAACCATGCCTTAAATAAAAAG
>DAWB01000169.1:6746-7113 GCA_002505805.1 Methanosaeta sp. UBA80
GGTATCGGCTATGCCCAGGGTCAGGACCACAGATGGGCATCTGCTGGACTGGGACAGGGGGGCCATAGCCAAACAATTATTGAAGGAGACCAAGCTCTCCGAGCAGTTTTATAAAAGTCCGGGCATAACCGCAGAAGAGGCGGAGGACATAGCCAAAGAGGTGGAGCGGCGGGTGCGCTGGATGTCCGTCCAGTACCTGAGCGGCCCCCTGGTGCGGGAGATAATGAACGTAGTTCTTTTAGAGAGGCATCATGCCGAGTGGCGCAACATCTGCACCCGGGTAGGAACTCCCGTCTTCGACGCCCACCTTATCGATATCGGCACGGGCTTTGAGTCCAAGGAGAACGCCAACCTCCAGGAGAATGCC
>DAWB01000070.1 GCA_002505805.1 Methanosaeta sp. UBA80
GCTGCGGGGTGCGCTGTTTGACTAATTAACTTAGATCATCATAATAAAGTCTATGAGGAGACGCCTAAAATCATATATGCTCAGATGAATGATCCCCGGACCGTTGAAGCTCTTGCCAGCGCCGGGATCGCCAGGGAAGAGTATGCTGCTTTCTTCAAGTCATTCCGAAAAAGAAAATGATCATATCCTCTGCTGCGGGATCGCAGCCACATAAACGGATATTAAGTTTTAAAACTATTTAAAGAATTGTTTATCACCCTAGAGAATCGCTTCCAGGCCGGAGATGAGGAGGAGAGTCGTTCCGGAGAGAGTGAGCCGTGGCCCCAGGAGCTTTGGGTGGAAGGGCGAGCCCGGCATTCTCCTTTCAGCTTTGAGCCGAGAGCCCTAAGGCCTCCGCCTTCATCTTCTGGCCTTCTGCATGGCTGCCTCTCGATCCACTTTCCCGCAGCTTTCCAGACCCAGACGGACATTGCTCAGCTTATCGCTCTCTCTCCTGCGGCGGATTCATTTAGTGCGGCTTCCGCTTGATAATCTTCAATCCACCTGGAGTATACCACAACGGAACAAATATGTGCTCCATTTGGTGCTTTAACCAATGCCTGCTGTTCCGAGCAGATTGGAGCGCCCACCCTTGTTTTTGCCCGATCTAGAACTGGGGCCATTTGGGGGTGAATATCTTGGTATACCAGAATGTGCCATACCAGGCGTCAACTCCCAGATGCCTGCCGGTCCAGGGATAGGATTTTGCCTCGACACAGGTTTCGGTTAACTGCGGCCATTTGGGCATGGCGATATCACTGTACCAGTATGTGCTTCTCCAGGCTTCAACGGCCGGACGGACCTCTTTAACGATGTGGGGCTCTGACTTCTCACAGCATTTAGATTCAGGAACAGGATCAACGGGAGACACTACAGGCGAATGGCTGCAGCCGTTCGGACCGCAGGAGTCAATGGTGCAGGGATTGCAGTCGTCGCAATTGACCGGGATATTCACGCAGCCATCCGGCGTGCATGTGTCTTCGGTACAGGGATTGCAGTCATCGCAAGGATTGCAGCATCCCCCTCTGCCGGCTCAGGATAATAGGGGGGCTCGACAATCGGTGCAGGATAAAGAGGAGGATGTTCCAGCACCGGGATAGGGTTGAATACAAGGCCTCCTGGAGAGAGCCAATCATGATGGCCGAAGCCAGAGATATAGCCTGCCACAGGCGGATGTCCAAAACCGTCTATCCTCTCATGTGCCGACACCGATGCTATCAGCATTCCCAATAACAAAACAGACAGTCCCTGTCTGATTGCCTTGATTACATCCCTTCTACAGACCATAGATCTGACCTCTGCTAAAACAAAGCTGGGACCCAATTATTAAGGCTAGCTTTCATGTAGGTATCATACGAACTCCTCCTATCTGTTATGCAGAGGTGTCTTGATGCAAGAGGGAAAAATGCAGGGGATACAAATCCCTGTATTTGGCAGTGTCCTTTTAGGCATTGAGATGCACCTGCAGCTACAACCACGCCCAGGATTCTATGCCGAAATCCCTAAGCCAATCAATTCATGCATGAGGAGACGAGAATACTGAAAAGGGAGAAAGAGAGATAAGGAGATAGACCAGGAGCCTTAGCGATGAAATATCCTAAATCACAAACATACGACAGACAGTTTCTGCTGGACAATATGATGGGCCCCAATGCCATGAAGATCCTGGAGGAAATGACCCAGCTTCCTGAGATGCTCGAACTGAAACCCCAAATGCGTGTCCTGGATCTTGGCTGCGGCAGAGGTCTTACGTCCATATTTCTGGCCAGAGAGTTCGGCGTGCAGGTGTTTGCTACCGACCTGTGGATTACGGCAAGCGAAAACTTTGCCCGATTCAAAGAGGCAGGCTTGGATAATAAGATCATACCGATCCATGCCGATGTGGCAGATCTGCCCTATGCAGACGAATATTTTGATGCCATCATAAGCATCGATTCCTATCAATACTTCGGCAGAGAGGAGGGCTTTGTGGATGAAAAAATGGCGCCGCTATTGAAGAAGGGAGGCAAGCTGGCAATCGTGGTGCCCGGCCTGGTAAAAGATATCCATGACAACATCCCTCCGGAGATGCTCCTTTCATGGAATGCAGAGGCCATTGAGACCCTGCGCAGTCCAGGATGGTGGAGAGATCTGATGTCGAAGTCTCTGCGGATGGAGCTTCAGGCGGTGGGGGAGCTGGAATGCTATTCTGAATGCTGGAACGATTGGCTGGCGTGCGACAATGAATATGCCATCGGCGACCGGAAAGCCATGGAGGGGGGAGCAGGAAAGTACATGGATCTGGTTTACATTATTGCAGCCAAGAAATGACATCATCAAAATGAATGGCAGAGTGTTTTGTGCAGTGTGCATCCTGCCAAGTCTCTCCTGCTGAAGAGATGGGAAGGCCAAAGAAAAGCGAAAGGGATTGAAGCAACGCAGAAGAGCGAGAACTGCCAGCTAACGGCCTTCTCTGGGACTACTTCGGCGGGGCCCTCAATGAGCTGGAGAGCCACCGCTCAATGCGAATCTAATCGGCATCTATGCTGGCTCACCAAGTGTGGAGGAAGATCTCTTGCTGCAGCCTGGCAATAGCGTTCTCACTCACTGGTTCCCTACTTGAGACATATACGTCCTGCTTTCCAAATTTGGAGAGATCGCTACTGTCATTGAACTGCTCTGTCATATATCCTGTGTCTGATCCGAGAAGCGTGGGTGTGCTCCGAATCGCTGATTCGTCCAGCTTCGCCTTGGTCAAGCTTGTATTCTCGCCAAAATTCAGCTTAATAAACGCATTATATTCGTCCAAAAGGGCATTGTATTCGGCCACATTTTGCCCACGAAGTGCCTTTTCATAAGCCATGCCCAACTCGTAGCTGAGGTTCATCCCGTCGAGCATAATTTGCTGTTCGGAGGTAAATCCAGAACCCAGTCCCGCCATAAGGACCAGACAGATCGATAAAATCATTCCTTTCATCCAGATCACATCCATCACTATTCAGATCTTATCGAATATTTCTTTTTCTCTCCTTTCCGCTCTGGACTGCATAACTCAGAATGCATGATCGGGCAATACCGTCGCGAAGACTATCGGCAAGCACCTATTCGAGATCTGGCGGACCCTGTTCTCTCGAAAAAGAATCACATTTAGATACATCCTACATTCCGGAGTAATCTTC
>DAWB01000240.1 GCA_002505805.1 Methanosaeta sp. UBA80
TCCGCACTCCCTATGTAATAAAGACTAAGGGGCGGTCGTTTCCTTGCACCCTGCACCAGATGAATGATGGCAATGGTTCTGCTTTTGTGGCTGAGTTGGAAAGCCCATACGAGGAAAAGCCTGAGGTCGAAAGGGGAAGATGGGATAGATTCCTGGCCGGAGCAGCCCTGGCCACCAATCAGCTTCTCATCACAGAGGAGATCGACCTGGCCTTGACCCAGTCCCTGGAGTTTTTAGGCTGCTCATCCAATGTGGACCGGGTCTACATCTTTAAGAATTATGATACCGAAAAGGGGGAGCATCGCTGCAAGTTGAGCTACGACTGGACCCGAGAGGGATTGGCTCCTGGCGGCGAGAAGCTGCCTCCACTGGATATCTCTTACAGCCAGCCCGTTGCCTGGTACGACTCCCTCTGCCAGGGCATGCCCTTGAGGGGACTTACCAGAGATCAACCGGCGCTGTCAAGGATCTTGCTGGAAGAGCTAGGAGTTTTATCATTCCTGATCGTTCCTATATTCACTAAGAAAGGATTCTGGGGCTTTATCGGCTTTGACGACAGGAGCACAGAGAGGATCTGGACCTGGGGAGAGGTCTCGGTGCTCATGACCATAGCCGGTGCCATTGGAGGCTCAATCGATAGATGGCAGACCCAGGCTGCTCTAGCCCAGAGTGAGAAGAAGTATCGTGAGCTGGTGGAGAGCGCCAACAGCATCATCCTTCGACTGGACGTGGTTGGGAATATAACCTTCATCAACAAATTCGCCGAGGAATTCTTCGGCTATGCCAGAGAGGAGATACTAGGTCGGAATGTGGTGGGGACCATCGTTCCGCCTATTGATTCGGATAATCGAGACCTGCAGAATATGATAGCAGATCTCACCCGCGATCCCTCAAGGTTTGCCTCCAATGTCAATGAGAACATGCGCAGCAATGGTGAACGGGTCTGGATCTCCTGGACCAACCGGGCGGTCAGAAATGAAACAGGAGAGACGGTGGAGGTTTTATGCATCGGCAACGATCTCACTGAGATCCGGCGCTCTTCTGAGAAGCTGAAGAAGACGGCAGAAGATCTGCGAGAGACCCGGGACTTTCTGGAAAACCTTATAGGCCATGCCAATGCCCCCATCATTGTCTGGGATCCCCTCTTAAAGATCACAAGATTCAATCATGCTGCGGAGAGGCTCACAGGATATTGCTCTAAGGATGTCCTGGGCCATCATCTGCAGATCCTTTTTCCTGGAGGAGATAGAGATGAATATCTGGCCTACATTGAGAAGACGCTCGCTGGGCAACATTGGGATGCAGTGGAGATTCCCATATTGAGAAAAGATGGCGATATTCGCACCGTCCTGTGGAACTCTGCCAATGTTTATGATCAAGGCGGCAGCAGGATTTTGGCCACCATCGCTCAGGGGCAAGATATAACTGAGAGGAAAGAGGCCGAGAGCCAGATCACATTCCAGGCATCTCTCTTAAACCAGGTCCGAAATGCGGTCATAGCCACCGATCTGGATGGCAGGATAATCTACTGGAACCATTTTTCAGAGATCCTGTACCAGTGGAGGGCAGAGGAGGTACTGGGCAAGAGCATTGCCGAGACTATAGTGCCGGAAAAGATGCGCCAGCGCATAAAGAAGGTGATCGAGGAGATCGTGCGCTGCGGCTATCTGGAATGTGAGCTTCTGGTAGAGAGAAAGGATGGCAGCCTGTTTCCCGCCCTCTATGTATTCAATATGATCAAAGATCAGAAGGGCCGCTATATGGGCTTTGCCAGCGTGTCCATCGACCTCACGGAGAGAAAGAAGGTGGAAGATGATCTGCTCTTGGCCAAGGAGAGGGCTGAGTCTGCCACCAGGGCCAAGTCCCAGTTTCTTGCCAATATGAGCCATGAGATTCGTACCCCCATGAATGCGGTCATTGGACTGACCAGCCTTCTTCTCAACACTCCCATTAATAGAGAGCAGAGGGATTATATTGAGACCATCCGCAGCAGCGGAGATTCCTTACTGGCGGTGATAAGCGATATCCTGGACTTCTCCAAGATCGAGGGAGGAATGCTGGAGGTGGAGAAAAAGCCCTTAGATCTGCAGAAGGTCCTGGAGGATTCTGTGAATATTTTTTCCTCCTCGGCCAGTGATAAGGGGCTGGATTTGAGCTATTCCCTGGAGCCGGATGTCCCACGCCAGATCCTGGGTGATCCGGCCAGGCTCAAGCAGATTCTGGTCAATCTCCTCGGTAATGCGGTCAAGTTCACAGAAAAAGGAGAGATCTCGGCAACTGTTTCCGCCTCAGGACCATCTCCTGGCATTGACGGGCTGGAAGAGATCATGTTTGCGGTAAAGGATACCGGCATAGGCATAAGTAAGGATCAGCTGGGCCGTCTCTTCCAGCCCTTCATCCAGGCAGATCCATCGACCACCCGCAAGTTCGGCGGCATCGGGCTGGGGCTGGTGATAAGCAAGAACCTTGCCGAGAGAATGGGAGGAAGAATCTGGGCTGAAAGTGAGCCTGGAAAGGGATCAGTTTTTTATTTCACCATCAGAGCCCAGCCATCTCCCGCTCTCCTATCCACAAGAGAAGAGGATAGGCCGGTTATGGAAGCGCAAGATATGAACAGCCAGAGCAAAGCGAATTTGAGAATTCTTCTGGCCGAGGATAACGCCGTCAACCAAATGGTAGCTCTACGCATGCTGGAGCGGTTGGGCTACCAAGCCGATACGGCAGCCAATGGAAAAGAGGTTCTGGCCGCCCTGAAGAGCCGATCTTACGATATTGTTCTCATGGATGTGCAAATGCCAGAGATGGATGGCCTGGAGGCTGCCAGGCTCATTCGCAGCGAAAAAGTTGACCGGCCTTATATAATCGCCATGACCGCCCATGCCATGAAAGGTGATAGAGAGGTGTGCCTGGAGGCAGGGATGAACGATTATGTCTCCAAGCCGGTGCGGATGGAGGAGCTGCGGGCAGCCATCCTGCGGAGCCTGCAGAGCTGACCATAAATTGGAATGCTTACTGCGCCAGGCTGATGATGGCGCATCTGTGGCGGGATATGTCTAACGATCTTCCAGATGCTGAAGACTTACCGAATTGCTCAGTCCCGATTCTGGCCAGAGCAAAACCGATTCAGGAACGCCATATATAAAACCAGAACTCTATTCTAAATTCATTGCTTAGAATTATATTTATCTAAAAAAATAGGAGATTGAAGAGGCGCTGCATGTTTCTCAACTGGCGGCGGAGAGGGCGAGCATGATCAGGAATGCCAGCATTACGCTGCAGAGGAGGATGATGTCACCATATTTGCTCTGCATCAAAGCCCTCAGGCCTGACAGCATGCAATCGTTGTCTACATATCCATCCACCATACATTTCCCTGAAGCTCCTCTCACCTGTGACATAAAATACAATTAGTTTGGATGCATTTAAGTAGCTATTTTTCACATTGGCGCTTTATAGGAGGCATCTGCGCTATTTTACATCATATGAATGACATATAGGTCTTATATTGGCAATGGTTGAAAAATGAATACTGGAAAAATATCAGGATACGGCAAATTCTGATCCAGATGGAAGATAATTCCAGAAAAGCTTTATAAGGTATCAATAAATAAGAAGATACATTGAATTTAAATTTTATAAAAGAAAAAATATTGCATTTCTGCTGCTTATTCGATTGTAACCTCCTTGCCTTTTCGCTTCTCTTTCTTATCCAGCTCCACAGTCAGGACTCCGTTTTTGTATGAGGCTTTGGCGCTGTCGGCATCCACTACAGAATCAAGATAGATCATCTTGTAGAACTTTTTTTCATCTTCTGTCTTGATCTCTATGCTGTCCTCGGCCACATCAAGTTTTACTTTGTCTTTATCGACGCCGGGCAGCTCCACGAATATCCTGTAGCGGTCCTTCTCACTCATGACATCTACCAGAGGCTCCCGGCCCTGGCTGGGCTCAATTCCTCGGTAGGAGGGCTTGATGTTGCCAAACTCTCTGAAGACAGGCTCTTTTCCGGGCTCNNGAAGCCATAGACGAAGGGGCCATACCTACGGCTGGTGCCTCCCGGAGTCTCTTCCTCCCGGACTAATGTCTTGAACTCAGAGGGCATTGATTCCTCAAATCTCTTAATCATATCCTCAAATGGCTCCTTGAACCAGTCCTCCTCTAACTTTTCCTTTCTCTCGAAAGGAAAGCCCTTGGTGAAGCTCTCAAATATATCAAATATGGATGGATATCTCTTGTCCCACATTTCATTCTCACCTCATGATTACTTGGACATACTAACTTAAGGATAGTGATAGCATATAAATTTTTTGTCTGGAGGGGCGGCAACCAACAATGAAAGCTTGATTATGACGCATATAGCGATGTATCAAGATTATCTTTCGCGAGGGATATCCCATATCCCTACATAGCCCAGTCTCTCCTAGACTATCCCGCCTGGCCCAGGCAGGAGGCAGAGCATGGCCATATTCCGCAATCCTTTTCCCTTTTCCCAACCATTACAGGCAGTTATGTCAATTCCAAACCAGGTATTGCAAAAGCTATCCAGTGATGAAGAGATAGTCTATCAATTTAAAAAACCATTTAGCTTAAAATCACCAGGCTTGGTTTTCACCAATAAGAGGCTGATATATTACAAGCCCAAGTCCTCGGGCATAAAGCTTGAGCAGTATAGCTGGCGGGATGTAGACGAGATCAGCATGGAAGAAGGTCTTGTGAATGCAAAGATTGAGTTCGAGATGAAGGGAGACCATGAGATCGAGTTTGAGGACATTGCCAAGAGCGATGTCCGGGAGATGTATGCTATAGCAACAGAATTGAAAGAGAATGCTTATGCCGGCCTAGCCAGAAGCAGTCCCCTTTCGGATTCATCAAGGCGGCAGTTGTCTCCCTCTACCAGCGGTCAAATAGTGCAAAGGAGATCTGATATGGGTTTTATGGCCCGGATGTGGACTGCAGTCCAGGCCAAGATGAATAGGATCATGGGAACTGCAGATACAAAAGATGATCTCGAACTATCCTATGAAAAGCAGATGCTATTGCTTCAAGACGTCAAACGCAGTGTGGCGCATTTCGCTACCTATTGCGAAAGAGTTGAGCTTCAGAGGGATAAGCTGCAATTAAGCATGGAAAAGCTGCAGACCCAGGCTAAAGAGGCCTTGCTGAATGGTCGAGAAGATCTGGCAAGAAAGGCTCTGGAGAACAGGGCTGTGCTCCGGGCCCAGGCAGCTTCGCTGGATCAGCAGATAGCCGACCTCAAAGATCAGCATCATAAGCTGAGTGAAGCAGAGAGCCGGCTGGCGGCAAAGGCAGAGGCATTCAGGGCCAAGAAGGAGGCCATTAATGCTGAATACTCTGCGGCGGAGGCTCAGGTGAGAATAACAGAATCTCTGACCGGTATCAGTGAAGAGATGGCAGATGTAGGCCTGACAATTGAGCAGGCGGAAGAGAGGACCATGAATATGAAGGCACGCTCGGCCGCCCTGGACGAGTTGCTGCAATCCCGAGACTCGAGCGATCTGGCTGATATGAGCGGCCTGGAGCAGGAGATTGCACTGGCCAAGGCCAAGGGCAGCATTGATGATGAGCTTAACCGGATAAGAGCTGAGATGAAAAAGGAGATGTAAATCGAGATACAGAAAGATCGTATCTGGCAACCGCAGGCGTGATCCTGGCCGGAGATTTAAAAGGTCTGGGATCATTTTCTCTTTTGCAGATCGGCGGCATCAGATATACATCGGCTCCGGCGGTCCGGAGAACTTTCCCATCTGACCCTCTCCAAAGATCTCCTGGAACTTCCAGACCACATACAGCTCGCATTTGAAGTTCTCCCGGATAACTTCCATCAACTTGTTCTTGGTGAGAGCATCGTAGTAGATCTCCCGCACGAATCTGATGCTGCGCATGTCGCCTCCACCAGGCTCCATCTCGAAGCTGGATTCCCGGAAGAGAAGATCATAGCGCATATTCCAGATCAGTCTCTCTCTCTCTTTGGGGGGCATAGACAACAGAGCCTGATGATGCTGGTCGGCTAGCTTGATCCGGCTGAAAACCACAACCATGTCCTCATGACCTTTAGGCTGAATTACAGACAGGTGACGCCCGGATTTGGCAGGATACTCCGCAGCTATTTGAAAATGGAGGTTCTCTTCAATGAGCTGTTCCTTGAAAAGACCTTCCTCAGTAAGCCAGGCAACAATATCATCCCTGGTCTTCTCGATCTCCTTGCTGGACATCTCTATTCTCACCACACCACATTCAGTCCTGGATATGCCTCCTCCGGCTTAATATTATGCTTTGTGTGCGGGCATGCGACTCAACAAGTGGATGAAGAGAAAAGATATCATGCTGAGCCGCCCGGCTGCTAATATAAGTCAAATAGCAATCCGTGGAAAAGCAAAACAAGGGAATTAAGAATCCAGGAAAACAAGC
This sequence comes from Methanosaeta sp. UBA80, assembly GCA_002505805.1. Classification (GTDB taxonomy): domain Archaea; phylum Halobacteriota; class Methanosarcinia; order Methanotrichales; family Methanotrichaceae; genus Methanothrix. Next base: position 6,430 of record DAWB01000240.1, read on the forward strand.
TGTGAGGTTTGGGCAGGCCAAGCACTGAACCACAATGCCCCCTTGGGGAACCACTCACCATAAGTGAGGGTCTTGAGCCCGCCTTTCGCCATCACACAAGCGACGACGAGGCAGCACTGGAATCTAGGCACAGCGCCCGTCTTACGGGGACATGTCATCGGTGATGAGATGCCTGCTCTCGTATCGCCTGCACACAAGCTATTCATACCGCACTCACTTAAGAACTGTATGAGGTGTGTCGCACTCATGCCGAAGACTTCGCATGGCACAAAGCGCCCCTTGACCATTAGACTGATATCAATAGGAGCTTAATCGGCTACAGTTTTATCTTGCGGCAATACCTTCTCTCTTTTAATCGTATAAATATTCTTCGAAACACATATATTATATAAATACCTATATTTTAAATCTATGAGCCTTACTCTGCGTATCATCCTTTTCTGCGCGGTCCGGCAGCCGCCTTCCACAAGATATGCCTGATCAGGTGTATAATCATAGGGTCCACATATGGAAAGAAGATCGCGACAAAGCACAAATCGCCTCATGGGCTCAAGGTAAAGCCTTATCGGGACCAATCTTGATATATAAAAAGGCGAAGATATCCAGAGCAAAAGGAGATCCAGAAGAGGAGAGCATGGACCATGAAACTGTCGAGCTTGCTGGAAAGCAGGCTCATGGATATGTGATACCCTTGGGACCGGTGAATCTGGTCCTTGTCGTCACTGATAAGGGAATGGTGGGCTGCGGTGCCTTTGATGTCATGGCTTTAAACAGCTTTGGCTATCCGGCGGCCAGGGTACGCCCGTCCGAAGGCAGCTCAATCTCCAACATCGAGGATCTGCTAGAGGGGATAGTCAAAGAGGCCAATCCGGCGGCAGAAAAGCGGGGAGTGAAGATAGGGATGAGCGGGAGGGAGGCGCTGAGTTTAATATGAAATTAATTTTTAGCTGATATAGATCCAACCCTGCTCTTTTTTGGCTAGACATAAGGTACTTCTTAGTCATCATTTCCAGGCTCTAGAGACTCTTCCGGACCACAATAACCAAAAGATTGATAATAAATGAACCTGCAATATT
>DAWB01000228.1 GCA_002505805.1 Methanosaeta sp. UBA80
TTGGCCTCTTTGGTTATGTTGATGGAGGCGGTGTAGTTTGTGGGTACTTGTATCGTCTCGGAGGTATCTGATGCAATTAAGATTTCTCCACAAACATCTGCATTGGCAGACGCAACTGCATAGTTCGTTATGTTCGAACAGACATCGTTCTTGCCGACCGTGTATTCGTAAAATCCGCTGGCTTTATCCTGGAAATTTAATAGAGATGTGGTGTTCAGTGTTATCGGCGTCTCAATACCAGGTGAAGGTCCTCTTATATCCATTACTGCGAGGCTCATAAGGCGTACGTTGCCTGTGTTTGTAACGATGTATTCGTAAGTGATTTTGTCTCCCACTGTCGGTGGTCCTAGAATTATATCTCCCTTCGCATCTTTGAGGAATTTCACTGACTTGGTTACATTGAGATCAGGAATACCGGTAAGAATCGACAACGTGTAATTCTCACCACAATGAGCGGATGGGTGACTACCGCAATCCAAAGTATTGCTGCAATTGTCTGAGTCGGATTTTGAAGTGACCCAGGTTACTAAGTGAACGTCTAAAATGAGATTGTCTCCGTAAGTCCAGTCAATTTGGCAAAGTGTATAATTTGTGGATAATCCCCCTGGTGCCCCGGGGATAATTTCGCCCCCAGGAACAAGCTGTTTGATTTCAACATTCTTGCTTGGGTCGTCCAAATTTATCAAATCAGCCCACAAATAAAGACAATACCGATCCGATGCACCATTATTGCGGACTGTAATATTTACATCAACCGGAACAATATCCCCCGGTTCATAGTCGCATGGATCAAAATCAGCCAACCATGCATATTCTACAGTTACATCTTCCTGCGTGCATGTCCAAACGCAATTGTCCGGAAAATCTTGGGCTAGAGATGGAATTCCTAAGGAGAAGAGAATTGCAAGAGATATCAATAGAAGGGTAAAGCTAGATTTCCATGCAACCACATACTTTAGGGTCTTGTTCAAAAATCTACTACATAGCAAGCCAAACTTATCTTGCTCCCTATCAGTGTATATTCGTCCAAATAACATGATGATATCACACCTTTAACGATGATCTATATCCTTGTCTGAAATCCAGCTCCGGAGTCATAGTTTAATTTTATATGTTTTATATGAAGCGAGTTCAAAATATTTGATTTCCGACACCCCGATCATACTTTTTGCACCTTTGAGTTCAATATTCGAATTATCGTTGCTATTTGGAAATCTGGCATTTCATACAGAGTCTCCTTTGCGGCGACACCAAGATTTTCGCAAAGTTCTATCACCATTTTATGTCTCCCTCCAAGCTAAACATTAAAGTTTATTTGTCATGGATTTTGCTTTGCTTATACCTGTAATTAACTTACTATATAAAGATATCTATTCAGATATTGATCTATTAAAATACAAATTTGATTCAATATCCGAATAAGAAAAAATTATTGAATATAAATTATATAATGTGCATCTATTCAATTCATAGACCGGAGCATAAGATTAAAACTAATCATTGAGATATTAGGATCAATTGATAGGTCAAATAAGTATCTTGATTAGGTTCTGCACAATAATCTCAATTTGAAAATAGAAACTTTTTATATTATCAACATTTAGATTAAAATTCAGTATATATATAAATATATCTCTTTTAGTAAAAGTTATTATCAAAAGGTTTAAATAATGATAAAGATAGATATCTTATCCAAAGGGAGGCAAAGTAATTATGAAAAAGATCTTGGTGGCTACCGATAGACCTAGCAACGCGGGGACTAATATGGAAAGCTGCAATGCAGGTTGCAGTAGAGAATCTATAATGAATTTTTGTTTTAATAGGTTTGCATTCCTTATCCTGATTATAGCTCTCTTGATAGTAATCTTTCCTCTTGCTGATGCAAATAAAACCTTGATGAAACAGGTGAAGCAAGGTGATTCAATAACCTATAATTACATCGTAACCAATACGGGAACAGCCAATCTTACGGAGCTTAAAGTCGTTGATGATCAAATTATGCCTATTTATATTTCAGGAGATGATAATAACGACGGCTGGTTAAATCTCACCGAGGTCTGGATTTATAAAGCCCTCTATAGAGTTCGGCAATCCGACCTCAATGGAGACATTATCAATAAAGCCACCGCATCTGCTCGAGATCCCTGCGGAAATCCTGTCAAGGATACGGATATCGCAATCGTAAAGACTGCCTATAAGGATGGAGAGCCTATCCAGTACGGCCAGTTCTGCGAAGCCCAAAAGATCACCGGGACTGGTATCATCGATGCAAGTACCTCCATGCGCGACAAAAAAATCGCCCTTGAATACTATAATACGATGAATGGCGATGGAGATATCGAGCTGGATCAGGAGCAAGCCTATTCAGAGGTTTCAGATAAATTAAAAAGAAGCATCGAATCAGTAAATGGGGGTAAGGAAAGCACGCTCAACCTATACGAGAACTCGCGACTAACTTACTCTGGGAATAATCCACTTCAGGGGGAGAAATATCTGCATTCAGAGTCCCTTTACGGTGGAACTGGAGCTAATGTGCGCGAAGCATTCTCAGTGCAAGATATGGAGAAGGAAGAGGTATCCTTCTTTGCTCAGACCATGCCATACCAGCCTCGCGATGGTTTGAAGAATTTCCGGAAAGGCATGAAAGAAGGAGGAAGAAATATCAAAAGAGTAGATCAGCTTATGAAAACCAAAGAAGGCATCAGCAATCCCGCTTATCTCCTGGGCCTGCAAGTCAAGAACACGTTCAATGGCACATGGGGAACTGATGCATCCTGGCATAAGATATTCTACAAAAATATAAAAGCTCATGAAATGTTCTCAGGAAATTTTGAGGTAGAAAAGCAGATCAAATTCCATCAATACCCTGTAAAAGATAAGAGCGAGATGGCTTGCAATGGAATAGACTGTTGAATATCCTAAATTTTTATTATATTAATCTCTTTCTGCAGGCTGTATGAAAGACGGCTAGTCCAAATGATCTCGCATGCAGTAGGTCCTTGATTCGCGATATACTGCAAAGCTAGCTCAAATTCTTTTCCAGATTTCTCTCATAAGAACAGTTTAGATTTGTTTAGCTCAATGAATTAAGAGAGATATTAATCCTTGGTCCAAGAAAGATCTTTGCAGCCCACCATATTAAAGGCATAATCATAAATGCCACAAAAATAAGCCATCAAGAAATAAACTATTTATATCATAGAGTATTTGTTATATCTAAAAATAGAATGGGGTAAATATGAGACAATTCTCGGTTAAAGTTCTGGATGATGCCGACAGGGAGTTTGTGGAGGTCCTGCGAGAGCTGAACATTCCCAGAAATGTGGCCAGCATGATCACCTATCTGGCCAATGTGGAGGAGGCCACATCAAGGGAGATTGAGATTGGCTCCAACCTGCGGCAGCCAGAGGTCAGCATCGCCATGCGCACCCTACGTAATAATAATTGGGTGGAGGAGAGAGAGATTAAAAAAGATGGTAAGGGCCGACCGATGAAGGTATACAGGCTTACCATATCCCTGGACCAGATCATAAAGCACTTTGAGGATGAGAAGCGCCGGGAGTCGGCCAAGACCCTGGAGAGCATAGCCAAGCTTAAAGAGCTCTCCAGAGGCATCAGCGAGACTCCAGTTTGAATTGCTCAGAAAATCGGGCCAAAGGACAGCCAAAATAGAATGCGGGCCGGAGGATGGATGCTGCATCCTTCCATCCAGACCCTGGGCCGGGAGGGCTCTTTACTTCTCCTCTTGGCCCCGGCCCCGCAGATCATCCAGGTTTTCTTCCATGAGCTTCTTGCTTTTGATCTCTTCTTTTTTGCCACCTTTTCTCTCTGCATTTCTCTTCTTAAAATCAGCCAAGAACCTCACCTATCTCTCAACAGGACCAGAACTCTAATTAACCTTTCCCATAGATCAGGGCCTTAAAGCCAGGCAGGCCCATTGATCATAAATCCCCTTACCATCGCGATTGTCGATTACCTCCGCCTTCCAGCCCTCTCCCTGTAGCGCCCTCGCGATAAGCTCCGCCTCTTTTTGAGTATAAACCGTAAATAGTACCCTCTCCTCCGCCAGGGCAGCAGACAGAAGAAGGATCTCTCTCCAGGCCGGCCAGTTGAAATCGTCGATCAGCCCGACCATAAAGCCCAGCACGGCCCGGAAGGATTTGGGGAGAAAGATGGATGAGAGCAGCCTGGCGTCTAAGACCATGCACCTCTCCGGCTCCAGCTTCCCGGCCTTGAGGCCCTGGCAGACCTCGCAGCGATCCGAGTCCACGACCATGGGGCGATGTCCCAGGCGCAGCAAAGCCTGGGTGGCCATGCCGCTGCCACAGCATATCTCCAAGAGACGTCCCTCTTCCGGGAGCATGGGCGGCAGAAGATGCATCAGCCGCTCTATTCTCTCCTCCACATATTGAGTCCCGGCCTGCGGCAAGCAGCTTTGGCAGAAAAGCTCTCCGGCTAAAGAGAGGGATAGGCATTCATTTATGGCCAGCAGGAAGTCCTCTTCCTCAGCCTCCACCCTCCGCCCGATCAATGACTGCCATCCTTCCGCCTCCTGGGCCGTGATCTTGCGCTTTGAGTATCTGTCGGTGATCACAAGCCAGATGGGGGCGGGCTCTTGCAGATGCAGAGCATATCCCAGGCCATTGATCTCAATGCCGCCGTCTGCATCCAGACCCTCCTTCAGTATCTGCTCTGTGACCGGCAGGTCCAGAAGATCCTGCCAGGACTCTTCCGCCAAAAGGATGCTCTCCTGATCATCCAGCTCCAGTATACGATTTAGCAGCACGGGTAAGGATTCTTCCTCCCCCGCATATCAATCTTCTTGCCCGCTATATGGAGAAGAATAGCGCCGGAACAGATATATTATATTCCCGGCTTAATGCAATCCGCTTGAAACTGAAAGACCTGCCCGGTGTAGGACAGAGGATCAGGGAGCGGCTGATCGAGCAGTACGGGGATGAGCAGAGGGCTGTTGAGGCGGTCCTGGCCGGGGATCTCTCCGGCCTGGCCGTGGCCGTGAGCGAACGCCAGGCTCTGCTTCTGATCCGCCATGGCCGCTGCCTCAGGCACTCCACCGCCCCGGATCAGTTCCTGGCCACCGAAGAAGCGGCAAGGGTGCAGGAGAAGCTGATCGACCTGCTATCCGGCTATGCTCATACCGATTTCGCCCGGCAGAAGATCATGACCCTGTTTGCCAGCGGCTGCCCCCAGATCATAGAGGAGAATGGGAGCCTGGCCAGGGCGGCAGCGGCTGAAGCGGAGAAGATGAAAGGCAGGGGCCTGGAGAAGCTGCTGAAGGGGGTCCGGCCTCTGAGAGAGAGGCCCCCCACCAGGGTCAGGGAGAGGGCAGTGGCAGCCACAACCGTAGAGTGCTTTTCCGCCCTGAAGGCCAGAGGGCTGGACCGGCTGATAGACGTGCATCTGACAGAGAGCCCTTCCGAGCTCTCGGACCTGGCCAAAAGCTACAGCCACATCTCCCTGGCGGACGGGCGGGAGGGGCCGGCGGAGGTAGAGAGGGCGGAGAGCCTGGAAGATTGGTATCTGGTTCCCGAGGCCGTGCTGGGCTACTATAAGGAGAATCTGGAGAGCCTGCTGGCGGCGGCAAAAGCGGCTGAGCTTCTCAGGGATGGAGGCGTAGCCGGCTTCTCCCAGTGGAAGGATCTGGAGGGGCTACTATCCCGGCTGGAGGAGAGCGGCGACAGGGAAGAGGAGAGGCTGAAAAGGCTAAGCGACAATCTAAATGCAGTTGTAAAGAGGGCGGAGGCCTGGGCCAATGAGGAGCTGAAGCAGAGGATAGAGAGAAGCTCTCTGACTTTAGGAGGAAGCGATCTGCTCCTGGCCATGAACGCGATAGATGGGGTGCGAGAGTTGCTCCAGGCTCAGATGAGCGGCATCTTCAAAGAGGTTATAAAGCAGGCTCTCTCTCGCGCCGCAGCGGAGCTGGAGCTGGCAGGCTCAGAATCGGCAAGGCTGGAGGAGATCTTCGCCACTGAAGCCGTTTATCCCCTGGAGATAGAACGGCAGGCATTGCATTCTTTTCAGCAGGATATAAGAAGCCGCAGGGAGGAGAGAGGCCTGAAAGCCCGAAGGGAGCTGGCCAGGCTTCTCCAGGATCAGAAGAAGGCGGCATTGGACCAGGTCCATGCCCTGATGGATTTTGATTTCAGATACGCTCTGGGCTGCTTTATTGTTGAGAAAAATCTGGCCTTTGCCCAGTTTGCGCCTGAGCCCTGCCTCTCCTTCAATCAGGGCCGCCATCTCTTTTTGGACGACCCGGAGCCGGTGAGCTATGCTCTGGGAGACGGAGATCATCCGGAGACCGTCTCTCTGCTCAGCGGCGTCAACTCGGGAGGCAAGACCACCCTGCTCGACCTCATCGCCCAGATAGTGATCCTGGCCCACATGGGCCTGCCCGTGCCCGCAGCCGCCTGCCGGCTTTCTCTGCTGGAAGAGTTTTACTACTTCGGCAAGAGCCGGGGAACGCTGTCCGCCGGGGCCTTCGAGACGGCCATGAAAAAGTTCGCCATTGTGGAAAATGAGAAGAGAAAGCTGGTTATAGCCGACGAGCTGGAGTCCATAACCGAGCCGGGAGCATCGGCCAGGATCATAGCCTGCATCCTGGACCAGCTGAACCGCCGCCGCTCTATGGCTGTTTTTGTGAGCCACCTGGCCGGGGAGGTGCTGCGATACTCTGAGACGGCAGTGCGGGTGGACGGCATTGAGGCGGAGGGGCTGGATGAGAACAACAACTTGCGGGTATCTCGCAGTCCCCGGTACAATTATCTAGCCCGCAGCACCCCGGAGCTGATCCTTGACCGGCTGGTCCGCACCGCTAAAGGCTCAGAGAGGGAGTTTTATGTCCGGCTGCTCTCCAAGTTCAGGTAATCCCTGTCCCAGGAGAAGCTCGCCCCCCACCCTGAGTGCACCTTTTATATTCCTGATAGATACCATTCTTCATGGAAATCTGGCATATAGTGGTGATCTGCATCCTCATGTTTCCCCTCTTTTTGCTGGCCAATTACATCGTGGTCAAGAAGGCAGCAAGCGAGCGGCGAGCACGGGAGGAGAGGGTGGACAGAGCAGTGGCAGCGAGCGTGGCAGAGAGCTATGCCGATAGAAGCATGCGCTTCCAGAGCTGGCCCAAGTACCGGGCTGCCAGGAAGAAGAAAAAGATGTGAATGAAGAACAAAACGGCCTCAAAAGACTGCCCTCAAAGCAATCATCGATGCTATTCAAATGCCTCACATGAAGGGATAAGAAGGAGGGAGGCAAAAGCCAGTGTTATAGGAGGNNATATACGGCAATTGCCGAGATATATAGGTTTCGCCCCATATTGGCGACCTCGAATAGATAGGCGATATTCATATCGAATTACCTGCATTCAGCATCATCGGGCCAGATTCAATTGCCTATCGATCATTGAGATATCCTCTTCCGCCCTGCACCAATTCGTATTTATCGCCGCAAGGCCATCTTTTCCCTATGAAAGTCCTCCTCTTAGATCCCAGCGCCGGAGCCTCCGGAGACATGATCATGGCCTCCC
>DAWB01000185.1:0-210 GCA_002505805.1 Methanosaeta sp. UBA80
GAGGAGGGAATCCCCAGGTGGTAGATCTGCTGAGGCTGCAGATCCAGGCCGGAAAGGTCATTGCAGCTGGCCTGGATCAGATTGAGGCTGCCATTCAGGCCTGCCAGGTTGGCCTGGCTTCCCGTGTGCATGTTATCCAAAACCACGACCTCTTCTCTATCTTTCAGGAGGACCTCCACCAGATTGGAGCCGATGAATCCCGCGCCGCCG
>DAWB01000185.1:252-13065 GCA_002505805.1 Methanosaeta sp. UBA80
ATGAGGATATTGAGTTCTGAGCGCCCTAAAGATCCCGTCCGGGGATGAGATCGCACCCCGTGCAACGATAGCATCCCGTCAGCGCCGCCCTCCCATCCAGCCTGTTCTTCTCCAAGGCATCCTTGAGATACCGAGCCAGATCCAGCAGCCGCTCCGCCGAGGGCCGCTCCATCACCGCCTCCCCCGCCCGCAGGGGATGGGGATAGACCGCCCGCAGCACGGGGATGATCCCCTTCTCCGTGAGATCATCAATGGTGCGGCGCAGGACCTCATCAGACTCGCCCAGGCCTAAGATGATATTGGAAAAGACATGATTCTTGCCGAAGATCTCCACTGCCTCCACCAGGGCGTCCATTATCTCCTGGTAGGACATGCCGGGGCAGACGCGCTTGAATAGCTCCCTATCGGCGCACTCCAGATTGTACTTGACCTCCACCGCCCCCGCCTCATGCAGCAGCCTGTTTACTCCCGGATAGGGGCAGATGGAGACGCCTATGGGAACGCCGAAGCGGCATAGCTCCCGGACCATAGCCGTCATCTTCTCCCCCTCCTGTTGTGGCGAGACCTCCACCCCGCTGGTCAGAGAGATGGCCTGCATGCTTCCGGTCCTGGCCGCCTCCTCAACCATCTGGATAACCGTCTCCTGAGACTTGATTCCCCCCTTCAGCCGGGGCACGGCGCAGAACTTGCAGTCGTAGATGCACCTCTCAGAGACTGTGAGGTAGGCCTGGCCGGGGCAGTGCAGGAGGGGCGGCACCAGCCGGCCACAGGCCACTTCCCGCCCATCCTGGAGTATGGCCGCTTCATCGGGGCGGCTCTCTAACCTCAAAGGCGAGTCGGCGGTCACAGACAGGCGCACCATATGCGGTCCGGACTGGAAAAAGATGGACTGACCGCCTGCGCCGGGGCCCGCGGTGGAGGCCCGCCCTTCTTGTTGGGGCTCCTCCAGCCGCACCGTGCCTACAGCGATGAGCCTGGCCTTGGTCTCGAGATCCATGCTCGGGGCATTGGCTCTCTTTCCATAAATCCATGATCCTCGACAAAAGAGGAAGAGCCTTGGCCGGCTCGGCTATGAGCATTTTGCTGGTTTCTAATTGACTATTAACCATGCCGTTCTCCACCGCCCCCGCCCTGATTCTTTCCTTCCGGGAAAAGTCAATCTCACCCAGGAGCTATTTATGGCCGGAGGTAGCAGAGAGGAATGACCAGAAAAGAGGTCTCCTGGGAAAATGCCGGCCAATGATCTATTGCTTTACCTTGTTTATGTCTTTACCACCATATTCGTGATAGTCAATCCCATCGAGGCCACCCTGGTCTATGTCGGCCTCACCTCATCTCTCAGCCCCTCGGAGAGAAGGCGCATATGCAGGCGCTCCACTCTGGTCGCCTTTGCCGTGGCCATACTCTTCTCCGTAGCCGGAGATGCCCTGCTGCGCCTGTTCGGCATAACCGTGGACAGTCTGAGAGTAGCAGGGGGAGTTCTTCTATTCCTGGTGGCCATAGATATGCTGCGAGGAGTGCACCAGGAGAAGAAGGTTACCCAGGTCGAACTCAGGGACGCCAATCAAAGGGATGACATCTCCATATTTCCCCTGGCCATACCCCTCCTCACCGGCCCGGGGGCCATAACCACAGTGGTGGTCTTGATGGGAGCAGCAGTAAGCTACGCCGAGAAAACCCTGGTGCTGCTGGCCATAGCCTTCACCTTCCTGGCCACATATGTGATTCTGAAATTCTCCGAGAACATCGATCGGGCTCTTGGCATCACCGGCATAATGGTGATGACCAGAATCATGGGGCTGATCCTGGGGGCGGTGGCGGTGAACTTTGTGGCCACCGGTGTCTGGAACCTCTACCTGACCCTGGCTGGAGCCTGAAAGACGGAAAAGAGCGTCATCTGCATTGTCTCCTTGATGAGAAGCTGAGCCATTCTTATCCCGGATTGCGGGCCAGGCGCTTTTTGCTGCTGCGGTCATGAGGCGGCACAAGAGGCTGATTCCTGCCCGCTGAGGCCTGATGCAGCTTCGGCGAGTCTCTCTTCATTGGACAGGCAATAAAGCTACAGCTTCCTATATAGGGCGATCTTGCCCTTGATTTTTCAAATCAGCAACGGCTATATATTGCTTGTGTCAACCTCTTTTTCAACCGGGAGGATTCGATTTGAAGGATTATCTCACACTGGATGACGTCACGCTTGATAATAAAAGGGTCCTGTTAAGGGTGGACTTCAACTCCCCCATGGACCCCAGTGGAAATATCCTGGATGACAAGCGCATCAGGAGCCACTTGGAGACGCTTCGCGCTCTGGAGGACTGTCGGGTGGCCATCATCGCCCATCAGAGCCGGGCGGGAAAGAAGGATTACACCACTCTCGAGGCTCATGCCCGGATCTTGACCAGGCTTCTGCGCCGGGATGCGTCTTACATCGACGACATATTCGGCTCGCATGCCCAGAACTCCATAAAATCTCTCCGGCCGGGGGAGGTCATTCTTCTGGAGAACACCCGTTTTTATGCTGAAGAGAATATGAACCGCAGCCCAGCCGATCATGCCAAGAGCCATATGGTCCGGAAGCTGGCACCGCTCTTCGACCTCTTTGTCAATGATGCCTTTGCCGTATCCCATCGCTCTCACTGCTCCGTGGTGGGATTCACCGAGGTTCTGCCCAGCATTGCTGGAATTCTGATGGATCGGGAGATCACTGCTCTTGACCGGGGCCTTAGGGGAAATGAGCACCCCACAGTCTTCTCTTTGGGCGGCACCAAAGCGGATGACTCCATCAAGGTAGTCCGGAATGTCCTCTCCCGCGGCGGAGCGGATAAGATCCTGACCTCGGGTGTGGTGGCCACAGTATTCATGATGGCTAAAGGGATCGATGTGGGTGAAGCCAACCGCAAGTTCGTGGAGGATCAGGAGTACCTGGAGCAGATACCAATTGCAGCAAAGCTGCTCCTGGAGTATCCGGACAAGATCGTCCTGCCATCGGATGTGGCTTTGAACCAGAATGGTGAGCGGGTGGAGGTCTCAGTGGACAAGCTGCCTGCGCCCCTGCCTATAGCCGATATTGGCCTGGAGACCATAGTCAGCTACTCCAAATTTTTGAAAGAGGCCAAAGTCACTGTGCTCAACGGCCCCACGGGAATCTTCGAGCAGGAGAAGTTCAAGCTGGGCACATCCGAACTGCTTAAGGCTGCCACCCTCTCCAGCTATTCCATAGCCGGAGGAGGCCACAGCGTAGCTGCTATAGAGCAGCTTGACCTGGAGTCCAAGTTCTCCCATGTGAGCATGGGCGGCGGGGCCTCCATCACCTACCTCTCCGGCGAATCCCTTCCAGGCATCGAAGCTCTGAAAAAGGCGGCGGCTCGTTCCCGCCAGAGCTAAAAGATCAGAGAGGAAGGGTCCGGGCAGATTTTCCTCCTCTATCCCTCCTGATTCAGGCCGGAGGGAGCAGAGCCCGGGGAGGGGCTGCCCTCCTCTAAGGCACCGGCTCCTGGAGCAGGCTGGCTGCCACCTTCCTGCGGNNCCAGGATAGCGGCTGCCTCTCCAGTCGCCTCCATAGCGGCAGCGGATCGGTGGCCTCCTCCCTCCCCTGCAAACTCCCTTGCCGTGCTGCCCAAGACCTCGGCCAGGTTCAGGCCCCTTCTGGCTGCCTCCCGCCCGGATCGGCCGCTGATGCGCACCTTGCTGCCGTGCCTTCCCGCCACCAGTGCCACATCAGCACCCAGCTCCAACAGGGCCATTGAAGCTGAGCCCTCGAAGGAGTTGACCGATGTCCAGGCTACGAGCCAGTCGCCCTGGCGCTCCACCTTGCAGCGGGAGGCGGCCTTGAGAACGGCTATCCTCTGGGACAGGCTGGAGGGTACGGATAGAGACTCCAGGGCTTCCTGGTAATCGAATCCTCCCGCTGCTAAAAGCTCTGACGCAGCAGCAAAAGCCTCCGGGCTGGCCCGCTTGAAGCGGCCGGTATCGGAGATCATGCCTGCCAGAAGGCCCAGGGCCGCCTCCCGGCCCGGCTTTATGCCGCTCGCTTTTAGAATATTCCAGACGATCTCCGCTGTGGAGCCGGCCGGCCTCTGGATGTAAAAGAGGGCCTGATCCAAGAGCCCGGCATCGAGATGGTGATCCACCAGGCCGTAGCAGGCCGGCCGCCTCTGGCCAACCTGCATGGCCACCGATGTATCCACCAAGACCACCAGATCGTACTCCTCGAATGGCGGATCGATGAGCAGATCAGCACCGATGACCTGAGCCAGGGATGCCCCGGTGCGGCTCAGATCGTCCACCGCTCCTATGCTCCCCCCGAAGGCCCGGGCCAGGGCAAAGCTGCTGCCGATAGCGTCAGGATCGGCATTGCGATGGCATAGGTACAGCACATTCTTAAACCGGCGGATATGCTCTGCGAACTGATGCTCGCCAATTCTCATGATCTCCGGCAGCGCCGCCGGAATTGATATAGCTTTCTTGGCCGGACCGGGCAACGACAAACGTCGAGAAAACTCCTTATACCAGTTCGGCACAGTCAGCAGACGAGAACGGAGCAAAGAGATCTTGAGTCCATTGCAGAGTGATATGATGCACAAGGCAACCTTCATTATGATCATCACCACGGCCCTCCTCTGTGCAGGAGCAGCCGGCGGGGTGGAGTACGGCAAAGAGCGGCCCGTTGTGATAAAGTTGGGATCGGAGCAGATTCAGCCCTCTATAGACGGGCATATAGTGGCCTGGTCCGATAACCAGAGCGGGAACTTCGACATATTCATGTACGATCTGGAGACGGGACTGGAGAGATGGGTCTGCATCAATCCCTTCTTCCAGATCAATCCGGCGGTATCAGGCGAGCGCATAGTCTGGCAGGACATGAGAGGGGGCAACGGGGACGTCTACCTCTATGATGCCGTCAACCGAACCGAATCCATAGTCATTGCGGCGGAGGGCAACCAGACCCAGCCGGACATAAGCGGGGATAATGTGGTCTGGTCCGACGATCGCGATGGCAGCTATAGCATCCGTCTCCATGACCTGACCAGCGGCCAGGAGAAGATAGTCTCCACCGGCCAGGAGGAGAAGATCGAGACCCAGATTGATGGGGATAGCATCACCTGGATGGACAAGCGCTCCGGAGATTTTGATATCTACCTCTATGATATCAAATCGGGCAGCGAGTCTGCCGTCGCCACCGGCCCCGGTGACCAGTCCTTTCCTGCCATCTCCGGCAACATCCTGGCCTGGGCTGACAACCGCACCGGGGAGCCGGACATCGCCTTTATGGATCTGAAAACCAGGAAGACCACCACTCTCAACCGATCCGGCATCCAGACCGATCCACGCGTTTATGGCCAGTCTATCGTCTTCCTGAGCAATGTAACGGACATCATCCTCTATGATATCAGCTCCGGGAATGAGAAGTTCCTCGCTCCCGGCAGCATCAAGATGGAGCCGGATATCGGAGAGCGGGGTGTGGTCTGGTCGGACTTCCGCAAAGGGACCAGAGACCCGGATATTTATATGTTCGACCTCAAGGTCCTGGCCGACATCCCCATAGGCAATGGCCCCTACAACCAGACCAATCCCTCATTTTCTGAGAGCAGCATCGTCTGGACGGACAACCGCAACGGCAACTACAATGTCTATCTTTACAATATCACCAAAGACGAGGAGCTGGCCATAACCGATGATCAGATAGACCACAGCAGCCCCGATGTCAGCGGCAACCGGGTCATATATACCGACAAGAGGGACGGCCATCTCCAGGTATACCTCTACGACCTCCAGACAAAGAAAGAGGTGCAGATCACCGAGGGGGCAACCGATCACAGATATCCCATGATCGAAGGCAATTATGTGGTCTGGCTGTCCAATGACACCGGTGATGACCAGATCTATATCTATGACATCTCTCGGGAAGAAGAGCGGAAGCTGACCGACAGCCAGGGAGGCAAGCTCTCCCCCATAATAAGCGGAGAGAGGCTGGTCTGGGCGGATAAGCGAACCGGAAAGTGGGATATTTACCTCTACAACCTGACCAGCAATGAGGAGACGGCCATCTGCACCGAAGCCGCGAACCAGATCCAGGCCTGGATCAGCGGGGACAATGTAGTCTGGGCGGACGGCAGAAATGTTCCCGACAGCAGCGTTCGCAACTGGGATATCTATTCCTATAACCTGAGCACTGGAGTGGAGCGGGCCATCGTCACCAATTCCGCCAACCAGGGCTCGCCGTGTGTCTCGGGACGGTATGTGGCCTGGCTGGACGAGAGGGGCGGAGATCCGGATATTTATCTTTATGATTTAGTAAAAAATGTTGAGATTCCCATTTCAACCCTTCCTCTGGTCCAGGCTCCAAACGACGGCAAGGGCGATCCGGAGCGGGTTAAGCCCTACAGCCCATCCAAGATCATAAGCCAGGACAAGATAGTCTGGATGGACAACAGCTACGGCTTCACCCAAATCAAGATGAGATATATCGAGTCCGATCCCATGCTCCTCTTATCCACCGACTTTCCCAGCACCAACGGCAGCATGATGGTCTGGAGCGATAACCGCAGAGGCAACTGGAATATCTTCGGCTTTGATTTCTTCACCAGAGCGGAGAGACCTATCTCCAGCGGCGAATGGGATCAGCTCTATCCCCAGGCCTCCGGGAACAATGTGGTCTGGACCGATTACAGGGAGGGCAACGGCGATATCTATCTAAAGAACCTTTCTACAGGCATCCAGTCCCCTCTTGTGACCGGCAAGGGCGATCAGATCTGGCCTTCCATCTCCGGACAAAAGGTGGTCTGGATGGACAACTCCAGCGGCAACTGGGATGTCTACCTGCAGGATCTGGCCGGGGGAGAGAGCACTGCCATCTATAAAGGACGCGGCCAGCAGATGTATCCTATCATCAGCGGTGATCTGGTGGTCTGGCAGGACAACCGCGACGGACGAATTCGATATTTATGTCAAGGATCTTGCAAGCGGAAATGAGACCCTCCTCACGGGAGAGGGTGATCAGATCCATCCCGACATCTCCGGAAATACCATCGCCTGGGAGGATGCCAAGAGCCAGGACATAGCCTATTACTTCTGGGACCAGAAATGGGGCAAGAGCTATCCCCGTCCGGGAGAGCAGACCAGTCCGGTGGTATCCGGAAAAACCATAGCCTATGTGGACGGGACCGAGCCCCAGACATCCATACGCCAGCTGNNTATGTGGACGGGCCCCTTCCCCAGACATCCATTCGCCAGCTGGACCTGACCAACTGGAAGGATGATCTAATCCAGGCCGGGCCGGGCCAGGTCAAGCCGAGCATAGACCAGAAGCTGATATGGCTGAATACCTTGAGCGGCAGGCCAAGATCGATCTCTGTCGCCCCCGGCCAGACCAGCATCATCTGCCAGGCGCCGGGTGATCAGAGCCTTCCGGTGGTGGGAGGAGACGATCGGGTGGGATACTATGTGGCCTGGATGGATAACCGGACCGGAAATCCGGATATTTATGTCTACAGCCTCTCCCAGGAGCTGGAGCTGCCCATGGCGGCTGGCATCTATGAGGACATGTATCCCGATATTGAGGGAAGCATACTGGCCTGGATATCCCGCAATCCCTTGAACCAGTACAAGATCGAGGACTACTGGTCCATCAGGACGTTCGATATCGCCATAGAAAACTCCACCGAGCTGACCTACGGCCTGGAGGCTGCCGCACCCATATCCCTGAGCCAGGATTACCTGTCTTATCTTCGAAGGCCGGTCAGTACCTTCGGATGGATGGTCTATGTGAGACCGCTCTACGAGAAGGAGATCACCCCAGACTTTCCGCCCAACGGCATTAATCAGAGGTCGGGGGGAGACGTCACCGTCTATCAGGACAACAAGAAGGGAAGCTGGGATGTCTGGATGTGGAAGACGGGAAGCCAGCCCATTGCCCTGGCCAGCGATGCCAGCGATCAGATCCATCCCACCACGGACGGAAAGACGGTGGTCTGGCAGGACAACCGCAACGGCAACTGGGACATCTATGCCTATGATCTGAACACCAGCCAGACGGTTCAGCTGACCCAGGACCCCGCCGATCAGACCAATCCGGATATCCAAAACGGAGTCATAGTCTGGCAGGACAATCGCAACGAAAACTGGGATATCTACCTCTACGACAGGAATGTGGAAAAGGAGAAGGCCATATGCATCGAATCCGGCGACCAGACCCGGCCGCGCATAATATTCGATGGCCGGACCGGAAGCATCGTCTGGGAGGACAGCCGCAGGGGAGACAAAGATATCTACATCTACGAAAACTACATGTCGTAGGTAACTGAAGGAGAGCAGGCTGCCCCTCTTCCTGCTCTCCCATATTCTATTTTTTCCCGGAAATCCTGCGGTAAGATCGCACTGCGGCGGGGCAAAGTTTATTTATTTCCCACGCATTAGCCTCGCACTTAAGATCATTTGGGGCAATTCATGGAGCTTGAAAATCTTCGATTTGGTACGGAACTGCTCAAACGCGGTTTCGCAAAGATGCAGAAGGGCGGTGTGATCATGGATGTCACCACTCCCGAGCAGGCGGTCATAGCCGAGGAGGCCGGTGCCGTAGCGGTGATGGCTCTTCATGCCGTCCCGGCAGATATCAGGAAGATGGGTGGCGTGGCCCGGATGGCTGATCCGGCGATTATCGAGTCCATCATCGGGGCAGTCAGCATTCCAGTCATGGCCAAGGCCAGGATAGGCCACTTTGTGGAGGCCCAGATACTGGAGGCTCTGGGAGTGGATATGGTCGATGAGTCCGAGGTGCTTACCCCGGCGGACGAGTTTCACATCGAGAAGACCAAGTTCACCATCCCCTTCGTCTGTGGGGCCAGGAATCTGGGCGAGGCCTGCCGGCGCATTAAAGAAGGCGCCTCCATGATCCGGACCAAGGGCGAGGCGGGCACGGGAGATGTGAGCCAGGCGGTCCTGCACATGAGGATGATTCAGGGCCAGATCAGAAGCCTGAAGGGCCTGGACGACCTGCAGTTGATGGAGGTGGCCCGGGATATAGAGGCGGATGTGGAACTGGTGCGGGAGTGCGCCCGGATGCAGCGCCTGCCGGTGGTCAACTTTGCCGCCGGCGGGGTGGCAACGCCAGCCGATGCCGCATTGATGATGCAACTGGGGGCGGACGGGGTCTTTGTGGGCTCAGGCATATTCAAGTCCGAGAATCCGCAGGCCATGGCCCGGGCCATAGTGGATGCAGTGCACCATTACGATGATGCCGCCCTTTTAGCCAGGGTATCCAAAGGGCTTGGCGCCGCCATGAAGGGGCTGGACGCGGCCAGCATCCCGGAGTCGGAAGCCCTGCAGACCAGGGGTTGGTGAAGCCCGGCGGAGCCAGCGGCAAGTGACGCGCATTGGGGTTTTAGCCCTGCAGGGGGATGTCTCCGAGCATATCCTTGCTCTGCAGAGGAGTGCGCCGGACCTGGAGGTGGTAGCGGCAAGAAGGCCGGGCCAGATAGAAGAGTGCCAGGCCCTGGTTATTCCGGGAGGAGAGAGCACCACCATCCGCCGCCAGATGGATAGCAGCGGCATCACCGCCGAGCTGGTGGCAGCCGCCCGGTCCGGCATGCCCGTCCTGGCCACCTGCGCCGGGATGGTCTTAATCTGCCGGGAGATTGTTGGAGAGGTCCGGTTCAGGCCGCTGGGGCTGATGGACATAGCCGTCAGCCGCAATGCCTTCGGGGCGCAGAGGGAGTCCTTCGAGGCGGATCTGGATTTCAAGGGGCTGGACCGGCCTTATCGGGCGGTCTTCATCCGCGCTCCCCTCATAGTCGCGGCGGGCCCTGGAGTGGAGGTTCTGGCCCGGCTGGATGAGGGGGTGGTGGCAGCCCGCCAGAAGAACTTGCTGGCTCTGGCTTTTCACCCCGAGCTGACCGATGATTCCAGGATTCATCGGATATTCCTGGACATGCTGGAGGATTAGATTATGTTCTCAGAGAAAGACCTGGTGGAGAGAAGCATCGAGGATATGCAGGCTGAGGCAAAGGAGCTCTTAGCCGAGGCGGAGAGGCTCAAGGAGGAGCATGAGGCTATGCTACAAAAGGAGATGCTCCTGCGAAATCAGTCTGTGGAGGCCAGGCCGGTCGACCCCGCCGGGGCGGAGAGGCTCTGGCAGGAGGCGGAGGAGCTGAACGATTCCGCAAGGGAGAGCCTGCGGCTCTCCATGGAGAAGAGGCTGAGGGCAGCCGATCTCCAGCACAGAATCAAGATCCATGATCAGATAGAGTCCATGGACCGATCGGATGAAGTCTGGCGCGATGCGGCAAAAGCGGGAAGAAGATAGGGGCCAGTCTCCTGCTTTATTTCTTTATAATGCTTAAATTTTATTCCCTTTACAATCCCTCTGCATTCAATCCCCCAAATTCGATCCCTGATCCAATTTGCTTGGCCTTGAGTTCTCCTTAACTGCAATTGAATTTTATGGATTCGGGAGCGAAAGGCACAAGTATGTTCCGTGCTAGCCTGCATCACGGAGCTATATTTGACTGAGAAAAACCAGCCTCTTCTGGCCCTCATCGGCTCATGCCTGGCCGTCTTCTTTTCCGGTGCCCTGACCTTCGGCTTTCCCGGGGCCATGGCTGCCTTCTGGCAGGAGATGTTTGGGGTGGGTGCAGCCGCCACCGGACTGATAATATTCTTTATGCTGGCGGCGGTGGGCGTATTCATGTTCCTGGTGGGCCGCTGGCAGGAGCGCTGGGGGCTGCGGGCGATGATGGCATTGGGTGTGGCGCTCACCGCAGTCGGCTCGGTTCTGGCCTCCCAGGCCGCCGGGATTTCCACCATTTATGTCTGGGCTGCCCTGAACGGCACTGCCTCATGCTTTCTTTATGTTCCGGCTCTGACCCTGGTGCAATGGTGCTACCCCCATAAGAGAGGGCTGGCGGCAGGAGCTGTGAGCATGGTCTTCGGCCTGGCTGCGGCAGTGATGTCTCCCCTATTCGGCCTGATGCTCTCCGCCTGGGGATATGAGGCCATGAACCTGGCCCTGGCCGCACTCACCCTTGCCGTGGGTCTCCTGGGTGCCTATCTCGCCCGACCGCCCCAGGCATGGCTGGAGGCTGCCGCAGCCCGGAAAAGCCCGGCAAAGGCAGCGGAGGGTGCCGATCCAAGAGCAAAGCAGAGCGCAGGAGAGAGCCCGAATATAGTTCCCGCCAGGTCTTATACCGTCAGCCAGAGCCTGCACACCAGAAGCTTCTGGATGCTCTGGCTCACCTGGACCCTGGCCGGGGCGGCAGGGGTCTCCATGACCATCCTGGCCACCGGGTACGGCCTCTCCCTAGGATTGCCCCTCTCTTCCGCAGTCCTTCTCCTCACCGCCTTCAACCTCACCAACGGCATCAGCCGTCTGGCCAGCGGCATACTCTCCGATCGCTATGGAAGAAGCCGGGTCATGAGCCTGGCCTTCCTGGCATCCGGCCTCGCCTATCTTTTCCTTCCTCAAGCAGAAGCTCTTGCCTCCTCTGCCCTTCTGGCGGCGGTGGTGGGCTTTTCCTTCGGGACACTCTTTTCCGTATCCGCTCCCCTGGTGGCGGACTGCTTCGGACTGGAGCACTTCGGAGCCATCTTCGGACTGGCCTTCGCTGCCTATGGCTTTGTCTCCGGGCCCCTGGGGCCTACACTCTCCGGATATATTCTGGATATAACCGGCGGCAATTATTCCCTGGTCTTTTTCTATCTGAGCCTCTTTTCCCTGCTTGCCTCGCTCTGCATCCGGCAGGTGCTGCCGCCTGCAGGATCATGAAGGCCGGAAGAGACCGATGTGGAAGCTGGCTTTGGCCATATACGAATACAGACAGAAGAGGAGCGCCCCGGCCAGGCCGCTGTACGAGGAGCAGCCAATGGCAGACGGCCAGGGCATAGAGTTCATCCTTTTCATTTCCACTTTGGGAAGGTGAGCGCAGCCAAGAGCAGATGGTAAAGGAGGCCTTTGCG
The DNA here is from genome assembly GCA_002505805.1 of Methanosaeta sp. UBA80. Lineage (GTDB taxonomy): Archaea > Halobacteriota > Methanosarcinia > Methanotrichales > Methanotrichaceae > Methanothrix. The sequence goes on from DAWB01000185.1 coordinate 12,199, forward strand.
CTTTTCGCTCACAATCGTCAGATCATCGGAGGTAGTAATAAATCTTTCTATAATAGTATTAATGCAAATGGCACCGATAGGAAATGGTGAAGGGGTTTTGGATCGAAAGAGGGTAGGCAGAAAGCTTTTTCCGTACTCAAAGCGATTTATCCCGGACCATCTCATACTCTTTCCTGGATTTCAGCGGTGGGAATATGGAAAAAAAGATATGTGCATCAATAGGACTGATCCTGGCCCTGGCCTCGATGATGTCGTCTGCCGGTAGCGAGGAATCGCCGCAGCTCACAGTCTTTTGCGGGGCTGGCCTCAGCGGTGCTTTCAATGAGATCGGGCAATTATACCAAAACGCCAGCGGCATAATGGTTGAATTCAACTTCGATGGCGCTCCCGCACTTCGCGCCCAGATTGAGCAGGGAGCCTATGCCGATCTGCTGGCATGCGCGGATTATAAGCACATGAATGCCCTCCGGGCAGAGGGCTATGTCAACAATAGTACAGTCAGAACCTTTGCTGAAAATGAAATGGCGGTGGTGCTTCCCCTCCACAATCCGGCCAACATTTTAAGCCTGGCGGATCTTGCCCGTCCCGGAACTTTAGTTCTCATGGGAACGCCAGAGCTGCCAGCAGGATACCATGCGCGAGAGGTTTTAAGCAAGCTCGCCAACGATTCCGAATACGGCCCTGATTACAGGGACAAGGTCATGGCCAACATAGTCTCCCAGGAGACCACCGTAAACCGCATTGTATCCAAGGTCGCTCTGGGTGAGGCCGATGCAGGATTTGCCTTTGCATCCGATGTAAGCCCGGCCATGGTGGGCAAAGTCAACAAGATATCGATCCCCGATAGATATAATGTAGCAGTGGACT
>DAWB01000037.1 GCA_002505805.1 Methanosaeta sp. UBA80
GAAACTGGGAATCACAATGATAGCGATAGGTGACAATGGGATCAGGAGGCTCCAGTGCCACGCTGTACATCTCGGTTTTATTGGCTCCGGCATCCACTGCGCCTATAAAAAGGACCACGCCATTGGGCGGAGGCCTGGGTATGAGCTTGAGCCGGGACATAGCCGACTCCAGAGAGCCCTGCACAGAAAGCCTGGTAACGCGGGACTTGATGTTTGCCGCCTGCCCATACTCCTCCCGTAGCTGGCTGGTGACATCGGAGATCTGCTTATCGGGAGGAATATAGAGGGAGATCAGCTCTGTGCCCCGACCGGTCTTTCCTCTCAGGCCGTCGAGAAGACGCTTAAATTCATATTTTTCCTGTGCAGTGAACTCCATTTTCAATATTCTCCAAAAACCACTTCCAGCCAAGGTATAAAAGGCTTCTTCAAGGTTGATATTTTAAATCAGGCATAGAATTTGGTGAATCAGATCTATTCAAAAACTATATAAAGNNATAAAGATATAAGTTATCTTATAACTCATGGATCAGCTAGTTGTTCTCCAGGAAATCTATGCCTCCTTTTCCAAGGGCACTGCTTCTCTTAGAGAGATAGATATCAATGCAATCGAAGGATGCTGCAGTGATCTGGTGGCTGGATTGCTGGAGGACAGCCTCAATGGACGGATTGAGGAGGAGATCTGTCGCGAACTTTCAGATAAGCTAACCGATGTTTATGAACTGAAGCGCCTGGGAGATATCTGCCGTCGGGCAGGTCTTCCCCGCCTGGCAGCAGACACATACAAAAAGGCCATATCGATCTGCGTTGACCCGGTCTTGAGTCCGATTTTAAAGAACAATCTGGGTCAGGCTTATGCCGATCAGGGGAATATGAATCTGGCCTTGTCCTGTTACAGGGAGGCGGCAGATATTTTCACCAGGGAGGGGGACAGGATCAGCCTGGCCCATGTCCTGGGAAACCTGGGATCAGCTTATCGAAAGGTGGGGGACTTTAGCCGGGCCATAGAGAGTGCTAATAGCAGCCTGAAGATATTTGAGGCAGATGAGGACCGGCTCGGGATTGCCCAGATGACCGGCAGCATAGGCCGAATCTATGCCGATATGGGTGAGAGAGAGCTTGCGGCAAGGTACTTGGAGAGAAGCCTGGCCGACTTCCAGAGGCTGGGAGACAAGAGGGGAGCCGCCTGGATTCTCAGCCGCCTGGAGTGGATAGCCAGAGGGAGCGGAGATCTGAATCGGGCCCTCGGCTATCTGCACTCCAGCATCTCCATATGGGAGGAGATGGGGGAGAGGGCTAACCTCGGTGCCGTCCTGGCCGAACTGGGAAGCACCCTCTTGCAGATGGGACAGCCTTCTGCTGCCCGGGATCCCCTGGAGAGGGCAGTCCTGCTCATTCCGGAGCACTCCCGGCTTAATTATCAGCGGGCTCTCTCCAGCCTGGCCAGGGTCTACAGCTCTCTGGCAAAGGAGAGCATTGTGGAGGCATTAAAGGTTGAGGGCTCTGATTTGCCAACAGTTGTGGAGAAGAGGAAGGAGGCAGCCCGCCTCTTTGCCAGTTCGGCAGATCGCTATCAAGAGCTTGCAGGTCCCCTTCCAAATGCCGAGATCAGATCCAAGGCTGCTTTAGCCCGGGGCCGATCCTATTTATCCCGAATCTATGAGCAGATGCCAGAACAGGAGGCAATGCTTCTGGCGGAAAAGGCCATGGCTGCTCTGGAAAGTGCAGCCTCTAGCAGCAATGAGGAGAAGAAGCCCGGCATTCTCGTATTGCAGAGGATCGCCTCAGGCTTGTGGCAGGCTCGCCGCACCGATCAGCTCGCCCATGATCTCCAGGAGATGAGATCTGCCCTTTCCTGCTCTGCCGAATATCTGATGCAGGCAGCCGGATCTCTATTTTCTGGGGGGGCAGCCAGCCATCTCCGCCGGGCATTGGAGAGCCTGAAATCAGCCATTGAGACTGAGATCCCGTCCACAGAGCAGGAGAAAAGGCATGAGGCTGCATTGTCTTTACGCCAGGCTGTCCGCCACTTTGTGATTCAAGAGAAGGAGAATGCAGATGCGATCTCCAGGATGATGGAAAGGGCAGCAGAGAGGCTCGAGGCACCGGATGATCTGGAGAAGCTGGAGGAAGATGGCGGCAGAGATAATTATGGGGGGCGGGAGGATGGCAGCGACAGCCTGGCCTGGAGCAGAGAAAGGGCAGCTCTTTTAGCCCTGGCAGAGGCCATGGCGATCTGCAATTTGATCTGTCTCCAGGAGGATTATGGAGCGCCTGGCAGCCAAGACTCGCCTGAGCCGGCGGACAGAGACAAGAGCGAGGCGGAGACTAATTTTTTAGACATCCCCGAAGAGGATGGACTTGTCCAGGAGAGGGAAGGAGAGTCTTTCTCCCCATCCGATCGGCTGGAAGTCTGGGGCAGAAGGGATGTAAAAGAGAATGAACTGGTTCTGGCCGACAAAAGTATGGAGGGTGCATCTTCCTTATCCTGGGCCAGGGTAGCGTCTCCAGAGTGGGCAAGATCGTGTAATGAGCCAGCCCAGGCCTTCCAAAACGGCAGCTGTCTGCTCTTGCCGCGAGATGAACCGCCTCTGGAAAATGCTCTTTTCCAGGCGGAGCCGTGCACAGAGGCATACGCCGGGACAAAGGAGAGATTGGAGAGGGATAAGCCCACAGATATGGAAGAGGGACCTGAGAGGGAGCTATTAAGGGAGACTTTTAGAGAGAGCCCCGGCGGCAGCTACAATGGGACGATACCTCGATATGAGGCACCTGATGAAGAGATAGAGGACATCGGCTTTCAATTCACCCCGGCCTTGGATGATTTGGAGATGGAGCCCTCGGCCCATCCGATCTCCCCCAGAATTATTGCCGCTCTGAGGGGTCTGAGCATTCTGGTGTTATTGCTTTTGCTGATAGAGGCGATGCTATATTTGATATAGCATTATATCCTCTAGAGCCGGCAGGCAGATGAAGAAGAAGCAATTGGAGATGATCCTGGAGAGGCTGGAGGGATTTGGCCGCCCCTCTTTCCAGAGGGAGCAGTATGCCACGCCGGCAACTGTTGCGGCGGAGATGCTCTTTTTGGCCGCCATGCATGATGACCTGGAAACTGTCTGCGATCTGGGATGCGGGACAGGGATCCTGGCCATAGGTGCGGCTCTGCTGGGGGCAAGAGCAGTGGGTGTGGAGATAGACCGGGAAGCTCTGGCTGCAGCGCGTCGAAATGCCGCTCTGGTTGGCGCTGATGTGGACTTCATCCAGGGAGATGTGAGCCGAATCAGCCTGCGGGGTATAGACACCGTGATCATGAATCCTCCCTTTGGAGCCCAGAAGGCCAGCGCCGGGGACAGGGCCTTTCTCAGCCGGGCCATAAAGACGGCCAGAACGGTCTACTCTCTGCATAACCGGGGAAGCGAGAGGTTCATCAGGGCATTTGTTCAGCCCTGCACAGTTCAGGAGGTTCATCGTCTGGCCTGTCCCCTTAAGAGAAGCTTTGAGTTTCACAGCAGGTCGGTCAAGACCATAGAGGTTGAGCTGTATAGAATATCATGTTAGCATAAACACGGGATCTATAGCTCCGGGCCCATGCCAGGCTTTAGATACTAGAAGCTACTGATGGGTCCTATTGCAGGAAATGGATCAAAAAACCAAATGAGATCAAGATTGCACTTATAGATTTGAATAGAGGAAATATTATGGACGGCAGCTTTGTGCTTCCCGGCGATGTAGTGGGATCCACGGAGGAGTTTGTCTCCGGGGACTATACCTACTCCCGAGGGGGAAAGATATTTGCATCAACCGCGGGTCTGGTCAATATCGACTCCAAGACCAGATCGGCCAGGGTCATACCCAAGAGCAATGCACCGGTGAGGCTCACCCAGGGGGATATAGTGGTGGGAGAGGTGATTGACCTCAAGGACAGCCTGGTCATCGTCTCACTGGCCTTCAAGAAGGGGCATGAGAATCGCCCGCTCTCTGATGAGGAGGCGACAATACACATATCCAATGTTAGAAGCTCTTATGTCAAGGATCTGCGTCACCTCTTCTCTCTGCGCGATATCCTCAAGGCCAAGATCATTGATGATCGGCAGATGAGGCTTTCCACGGGGGACGAGGACCTGGGAGTGATCAAGGCCTACTGCAATCGCTGCCTTACCGGTCTGGCCCGGAAGGACAGCAAGCTGGTCTGCCCCAACTGCGGCAGCACTGAGACCCGCAAGATGAGCTCTGCCTATGGGCTGGGAGTGGTCTGATGAATCTGAAGATCATCAAAAAGACGGACGACCAGGCCATCATCGAGTTCATGGGTGAGGGGCACACCATCCTCAACCTGCTGCGAACGGAGCTTTTGGCGGATGAGAGGGTGCTCATGGCCACATATGACACCAAGTTTCCCATCATGGACAATCCCGTCTTCCGACTGACCACCAAGGATGCAGATCCCATTGTGGTCTTGAGGGAGGCGGCAGCACGAATCATCGGCCAGTGCCAGGAGTTCTCGGAGAAATATGCCGAGGCTGTAAACTAGCCGGATAGAGAAGTAGGTGGATTTGATCTGCCGATCAGACCGTAGCCGGAAGGGCAGATTTAAATCTGCTATTATTTCTGTTTATTATGATTTTTTAGAAGATTTTAAATCTCTCCATCTGTTCCATGATTGCTGCATGGTCATAAGGAGCAGAAATGGTAACTTCTGTATCCGGAGGAAAATCATAGTGAAAGATCAAGAGCTGAAGATGGCCTTAAAAAAGGGTTACTCCCGGGTGGCCAGGAGCGGCAGTTCATGCTGCCAGTCCGATTGCTGCGGCTCAGCCAAGCCGCAGCAGATAAGCCGGAAGATAGGATACACCGATGAGCAGATGGAGGCGGTGCCGGAAGGCTCCAACCTGGGGCTCGGCTGCGGCAATCCCGTGGCCATGGCTGGCCTGAAAGAGGGTGAGACGGTGCTGGACCTGGGATCTGGGGCTGGCTTTGACTGCTTCTTGGCCTCCCTGGCAGTGGGTGAAAAAGGTAAGGTCATAGGTGTGGATATGACCGGGGAGATGCTGGAGAGGGCGGCAGCCAATGCCAGGAAGGGAGGATACTCCAATGTGGAGTTCCGTCGAGGGGAGATTGAGGTACTCCCGGTTGAGGACGGTTCTGTGGATGCCGTCATCTCCAACTGTGTCATCAACCTGGTTCCGGACAAGGATAAAGCCTTCCGGGAGGCCTTTCGGGCTCTCAAGCCCGGCGGCAGGCTGACGGTCTCGGACATCGTCCTTCGAAGGAGTCTGCCCGACTTCGTCAAACAGTCCATTCAGGCTCATGTGGGATGCCTGGCCGGAGCGGTATCCAAAGAGAGATACCTCCAGGCCATCAAGTCGGCTGGATTTGAGGATGTTTCAGTGATCGAGGAGTCTGATTTTCCTCTGGACTGTATGGCCAATGATCCCTCCGGCCAGGCTATTTTAGGGAGCCTTAAAGGCTCGCCAGCTGAGATGGAAAAAGTGCAGGGATCAATATCCAGCCTCAAGGTAAGGGGCAGGAAGCCTGGATCGCATTAATTAGATAGCTGATAACCGATCAGGGCAAGATATCAGGACCGATGAGATGATAGAGATAGACGGCTCCTATGGCGAAGGCGGCGGCCAGATCGTGCGCACTTCAGTTGCTTTGTCCGCCGTAACCGGAAAGAGCGTGCTTATTAAAAGAATCCGGCAGGGTCGGCCCAAGCCCGGCCTGGCAGCTCAGCATGCTCAGGCCATTAAAACATTGGGCCAGATATGCAATGCAGACATAAAAGGGGCCGAACCGGGCTCCTCTGAGGTTCTATTCTGCCCCCAGGAGATCCGGGGTATCAGCCGCCGGGTGGAGATAGGGACGGCGGGAAGCGTGACATTGCTGATGCAGTGCCTCCTGCCTGCTCTGCTGCATGCAGAGGGAAGAACTTCCCTGCATGTGCAGGGAGGAACGGATGTGCAGTGGTCTCCCACCGTGGACTACTTCCAGAACGTCTTTCTTCCCGCACTCTCTTTTTTCGGAGGGAGGGCAGAGCTGCAGCTCCTGAGGAGGGGCTACTACCCCCGGGGTCAGGGAGAGGTGCTTCTGGAGGTTGAGCCATCGCATCTCAAGCCCGCTCACATCCGCCATGAGCCTCTCGCTGCATCCCAGAATAGAGTCAAGGGCATATCCCACTGCTCCAACCTGCCCCAGCATGTGGCTGGCCGCCAGGCTGGCTCAGCCATCGAGCGCCTGCAGGAGGCGGGGTATGAGGCGCAGATAGCCCAGGAGACGAGCCGGCTCGCCTCTACCGGAAGCGGAATCAGCCTCTGGACGGCGGGAAAGGGTGCCAGCAGCCTGGGTGAGAAGGGCCTTCCGGCGGAGAAGGTGGGGCGAAGAGCGGCAGAGGAGATTATCCGGGAGCTGGCGTCGCTTGCGGCAGTGGACGCGCACCTGGCCGACCAGCTCATCCCTTATCTGGCCCTGGCCGGGGGGAGCTTCACTGTGCGGGAGATATCGCTGCACACTAAAACCAACATCTGGACCGCGGGGCATTTTATGGATGCAAAATTTGAGATCACAGCGAAATGTGGCGTATTTGAGATAGAGAGCCGTTGGTTAAGCGCAAAATCTCCAGGCCAATGAAATAAGACTTCATTTTCCAGAGAGGAAAAGGGCATTCTCCATGGCTTAAAGTGATCTTAGAGCCCTTTTTCATAGGCTTTCATAAGCCTTCTTGATGGTCTGGTCGTTCATCTCCCAGAACCGGTAATCCTCCGGATGCAGCTTCTCCGGCTCACGATACATGTTTTCTCTTAATGCCCGCACCAGATCTTGCGGATCGACCACCAGCAAATTCTTTCGTTTCTCCTCAAGCGTTACTCCTGAGGCCACCACCATCTTTTCTAGAAGAAGATATTCATTGAGCTTCCAGACGCTTTTATCTGTGGCATATGGTGTTATCAGGCTTCTGCTATGTGGAATCAGACATATTTTTGCCTGGCTGATCAGCCCACCTACCCGATCGTGCGGCTGCCATCCGAAAAACCGGGCATTTTTGGGCAGGTCCCTAAGGTACCATCGGGAAAAGGGTCCATCTCCAATGATCCAGAATATCTGCTCGGGAATCTGGCGGATAATATGGAGCAAGTTGCCTATGCCTTCCTGGCGGCTGATCCTTCCCATGAAAACGAGAGGTTTGTCCTCAATTGAGGCAACTGCGACCTTCTCTCTGGTCTTCTCCAAGAAGCTTCTGGCTGGATAGTTGTTGACTATGAATAGTTGCTTTTTTTTGTCCCTGATATAAGCACCGGCTTTATTCGCAAGAGGCCGATTGACCGCAGTTATCAGATCAGCGCTCCTTGCTAGCTCGCTCTCAAAATGCTCTCCTGCCAACCGGGCCAGCCGCCCAAAGCTCATCTGCAGCTCCAGTCCCCAGGGAGATCGGTAATCGTAAATCAGCTTCTGGTAGCTGGATCCTTTAAGCTTGCCAATGCCATGAAAGACTACATCCGGAACATTAAAAAGGTGCACTACATCCGGCTTCTCCTTTTGCAGAGCTTGCCTGGTCTCTCTGGCTATTTGCAGCCAGCCCCGAGAGCTGAATTTTGGGACCACGACCTCCTGGCCTTGGCGCTCCAAGGTCGCCTTAAACATCAAGAGCCTGGTCGTCCTCTCCGGTTGATTGGATAAAAGAAGTATCCTCATCTGTCCGCTCTATCTCCTCTATTGGGAAATTCGAATTTGAGAAGGAAAGGATCAAAGGCCAGGTCAGCCTTCCCCGCATCCAAGAAGCGCAGCCCCCTATCTCGAATATCCTTATCGCTGAGCAGAGGATCGTGTATGTACACATCCAGCCCCTTCTCCGCCAACAGCTTCACCAAAGCCAGGTTGCGGCTGTGATAGAACTCCCTGACCCCGGCGCGGTAAGTGATTCCTTTGATACAGATCTTGATGCTGGACAGAGGCTTGTCTATCTTCAGGCACTGGGCCAGGATTCTCTCCCCCCAGTAATCTATCATATCATCGTTTATCTCCCTCCCTGCTCTGAGCAGGCGGCAATGTCTGAATTGCTCCCTCTTCTCCATCTCCTTGATTAAAAACCAGGGATACACAGGAATGCAGTGGCCACCCACACCAGTGGAGGGCAGGTGGATATGGCAGAACTGATGGTTGGCTTTGTCCCTGGCCTCGAAAAAGTCCACCTCCAGATCCTGGCAGATCTTGAAGAGCTCATTGGCCAGGGCGATATTAACATCCCTGTAGCAGCCCTCCATGACCTTGATCATCTCTGCCACCCGAGAAGAGGAGACCAGATTTAGGTTATTGATGAACCTTTTATAAACCTGATAGGCCACCATGCCGCTCTNNTTATCCTCTCCGGGGAGTAGGCCAAATAAAAGTCGCCGGGCAACAGGCCGCTGGACCGGCAGAGCAGCTTCTGCACCATATTCTCTGTGGTCCCAGGCGGGAAGGTGGTCTCCAGCACCACCAGATCCCCTTTCTTGAGGATCTTGCCCAAAGACTCCAGAGCGCTCTTCATAATGGCAAAGTCGGGATTGTAGCTGGCATCCACAAACACAGGCACTATGACTATGTATGTCCGGCAGCCTGCCGCATCCTCAAAGCGCGGCGTGGCCACAAGCCTCTTGCCGCCATGCCTCTTTAAAAGCTCCTCCAGGCCAGCCTCCTCTGCGATGGGATTATCTCCCCGATTTATGGCCAGGCAGCGGCCTTCATTTATATCCACGCCCATGACGGCAATTCCGCAGTCGGCTATGACCGCGGCCAGAGGCAGTCCAGCGTTGCCGAGGCCAATCACTGCGATTTCAGCGCTATTTTGCATATCTATTATCCTTCCTCATCCTGCTTCATGCGTTCCCATCTGCCTCATGCTTCTCCATGAACTTCATGAAACACAAGGATTTATCTCGACCTGTTTGCCGCATGCTCTGCATCGATAAATGCTGCGCCCGCTCTCCAGCCGCCCTTCCTCCTCCAGCTTCCTGCCGCAGCGGCAGACATATCCCCTCAGCCTGCCGGGGTTGCCCAGAACCAGGCCGAAAGGCGGCACATCCTCAGCCACAACGCTGCCTGCCCCAATCATGGCATACTCTCCCACGGTTATGCCGCAGACGATGGTGGCATTGGCTCCTATGCTGGCGCCTCTGCAGATGCGCGTTGCGGAGACGCGCTCTTCATTCCAGACAAAGGCCCGGGGGTAAAGGTCATTGGTGAAGGTGGCCGATGGGCCCACGAATACATCGTCCTCTATGGCCACTCCCTTATAGACGGAGACGAAGTTCTGGATCTTGACATTATTTCCGATCTCCGCTCCAATGTCTATGTATACCGATTTTCCTATGTTGCAGCTGTCGCCAATCTTTGCCCCGCACCGGATATGGGCAAAGTGCCAGATCTTTGTGCCCTCACCTATGTCTTGGCTCTCCACGATGGCCGTGGGATGGGCATAGTAGCCCTGGCTTGGACTCATCGTTCTCCGCGACTCTCTCCTATGGAGCACCGATATGCAGGTCCCTCTTGATCCTCTCGCATATCTGCAGGTTCTTGAGCGCCTCCTCTGGCGTGACCGGGAAGCTCTTTCTGGCTTTAACGCAGTCCTNNGGGGCTCGACCTTGTTCACCAGGACCTTCTCGATGATATTCTCCTGCAGATATCTCTCATTCTCCACACCGTATTTGCCAGGCTTGCGGTAGATGTAAACCTCCTGGGTCATGAAGTCGCCTTCCGCGGTGAAGTCCTCCGACTCCACATAAAAGGTGCGGAATTTCTTGGAGGATAGGCGGCTGGCGGATATGGCCAGGACCGAATGGGGGAATACGGCCAGGGCCTCGCAGAAGTTGGCGCTTCCGGCGCTGTGGATTTGAAAGTCTTCCTCTCCCTTGAAAAGCACATTGAAGGCCACATCGATATCGTGGATCATGAGGTCCTCCACCACCGAGGCATCGGTGATGCGGCTGGAGGTGGGATTGTGCCTCTTGATGGAGACATAAGCCGGCCTCTTGGCTATCTTGGCCATCTCGGAGACTATGGGGTTGAACCTCTCGATATGGCCCACCCCAACCACCAGTCCTGAGTCCTCTATGATCTGGAGAAGCCTGAGGCCCTCTTCTGCAGTCAGGGTGATGGGCTTTTCGATAAGGCAGTTTATGCCCGCCTGAATCACCTTTTTCGCCATCTCGAAGTGGTATCGGGTGGGAACACAGATGCTGACCGCATCCACCTTCTCCAGTAGCTCCTCCGGCGAAGTGCATATGCGGGCATACTCCCCAGCTTTTGCCGCATTTTCCGGCAGGGGATCATAGACATAAACCGTGTCAACTCCCTTCAGCTCGGAGTAAACCCGCACATGGTTCCGCCCCATGGCACCAATGCCTAAAACTCCAACGTCCATATTCAGGCCTCAAAAGAATTCATGGTTTCCGCTATGTACTGCAGCTCCTCCGCCGATAGAGCGGGATGCACTGGCAGGCTCAAGACCCGGCGGGAGACATCCTCGGCCACGGGACAGGAGACATCGCTGTACCCCATATCCCGGTATAAGGGCTGCTGATAGACGGCCTTGGGATAATGAACCGCGCTGCCTACGCCCTTGGCCTGCAGGTACTCCATCAGCCTCTCCCGGGACGCGGGGAACTCATCCTCTACCCGCACCACATATTGATGATAGACATGCCTGACGCCGTTCATCTGGAAAGGCGTACTTATGCCNNTTGACCCTGATGTTTTCATTTAAAAACCTGGCATTGGCGATTCTTCTGGCTGTGAACTCCTCCAGCCGCCTGAGCTGCACCAGGCCCAGAGCGCCCTGCAGGTTCATCATCCTGTAGTTGTAGCCTAGAGAGATGTGGTTGTACTTGCCGGAATCCCCGTGGCTTCTCAGGAGGCGAAGACGAGCCGCCAGAGCATCATCATCGGTGGTGATCATGCCCCCCTCTCCGGTGGTCATATTCTTGGTGGGATAAAAGGAGAAGCAACCCGTTCCGAAGGAGCCCACTTTCTTTCCCTTCCATTCTGCTCCATGGGCCTGGGCGCAGTCCTCCACCAGAGCAATATTCCTTTCCTGGCAGATCTCCTGAACCGCGGAAAGCGGGAATGGCTGTCCATAGAGGTGGACTCCTATCACCGCTTTGGTCCGGGGGGTGATCCTCTCCTGCAGATCGTCGGGATCGATATTGAATGTCCTCTCATCCACATCGGCAAAGACAGGCCGCAGGCCTTGATATAGAGCACAGTTGGCCGTGGCGATAAAGGTGAAGGCGGGGGTTATGATCTCCGATCCCGGCTCGAGGTCCAGGGCTTTTATGGCCAGATCCAGGGCAACAGTGCCGTTGTTCACCGCTATGGCATTCTTCACTCCCAGATATGCGGCAAATCCGTCTTCAAAGCTCTTGACCGCTTCTCCCTGGGCCAGCATGCCCGATTTCAGAACCTCTTCTACCGCCTTTATCTCTTCCTGGCCGATTATGGGCCTGGCTATGGGAATAAAATCTCTCATCAGGATCTCCTGCTAACCTTGAACCTTTATATCTGATCTCATCTTTCTCTGGGCCAATCGATCTCTGCCTTGAAAAGGCTTTTTATTTTTTTGCCGGCTGGCTGACGCTGACCAGCTTTTTGAGAACTGCCGCGGGCAAGCCCTGGAAGCCGGGCTCTATGACCGTGCCGGGATAGATGCTGGTATTGATGCCGGTCATGACATGGTCACCCATCATCACTCCCAGCTTGCGTCTGCCGCTGTCTACCCTCTCTCCCTTGACATAGGATTTGATGCTCTTGCCGTCGTGGCGCAGGTTGGAGCATACCGTTCCCGCCCCGAAATTGCAGCCCTCTCCGATGACGCTGTCGCCCACATAGGAGAGGTGGCCGATCTTGCTGTCATTCATGATGGCGCTGTTCTTGACCTCTACAGCATTTCCAATCCTCACCCGGTCGGCTATGCAGGTGGTGGGACGGATAAAGCAGTTGGGGCCGATGTCGCAGTCCTCTCCAATAAGGACCGGTCCCTCTATATAGGCTCCGGAGCGGATGATGCTGCCCCGGCCCAGGGAAACATCGCCCTTGAGGGTGGCTCCGCTCTCAACTTTCCCTAAGATTTGGCCGACCTGATCCTTCAGCAAAATCTCATTGGCGGCCAGAATATCCCAGGGCCGGCCTATCTCCATCCAGCGGGAGAGTTCCACTATTGCTATGCTCTCTCTTCCTGCCAGCAGGTTGAGGGCATCGGTCAGCTCATATTCTCCACGCTCCGATAGCGGAATAGCCCGCAGGGCATCGAATATGCTTGTGCCAAAATGATAGATGCCGGCATTGGCCAGATTGGAGGGAGGGCTTTCGCTCTTCTCCACCACCGACTTGAGCCGCCCACCATCGCCTACGAAGACGCCATAGCGTCTGGGATCCGCCACCTGGATGGCGGAGACGGCTGGCCCGCGGCTGGCCAGAGCAAGCAGGGACGGCTCATCGGGAAGCACGTCGCCGTTTAAGACCAGGAATGAGCTTTCTGCCAGATCCTGGGCAGCCAGGAGGGCGTGGCCCGTGCCAAGCTGCTTATCCTGAACGGCATAATCTATCTGCAGATCCAGCCGCCTGCCGTCGCCGAAGTAGGAGCGCACCGCTTCGCCGCAGTATCCCACCACCAGGACAATTCTATCCGCCCCGGCGGTGCGGGCTCGGAGGATGATATGCTCTAAAAAAGGCCTTCCGGCCACGGGCAGCATCACCTTGGGCCGGCGGGCGGTCAGAGGCCTCATCCGGCTGCCCTCCCCGGCGGCGAGAATTATGGCTTGCATCATATATCCTTCCGGTTGAGGGAAGCTAAGGCTTAAAAGGCTTTGTAAAGAAACCACAAATGCTTTAGAGTTGCACATAGCATTTGGTATCTATGTTGGATGAGTTCGTCCGCTACACTGCCCTGCAGAGGGATCAGGCCCCACTGGCTTCTCTATTGATCTACCTGCGGCGCAAAGGAGGCTATGTCCAGCTAAATCAGATCTGGCGGGATATGGGGCCCACAGGGGGAGGGCCCTTCTGGAATCAGACCACACTGATCAATAAGCTGGACAAGCTGGAGCGGCTGGAGATAGTCTTCGTGGAGAGGCGCATTCTGCCCTCTCCCCGGGCGGAGGCCAAGAAGAAGACCAACACCTTCTACCGCATAAATCCCGAGACGGCAGTCTATCCTTACATCTTCTCCATGCTGCGCATCTTCCAGGAAAAGCCGCAGAGGTACTCCTCAGAGCTGGTGGACTGGCCCCTGGAACGGCTCTGTCTTCTTGCCAGCAGGGCAAGCAGCTCCGATCCCATGCTGGGCAGAGAGCTGGATGCGGCAATGGAGCTGATCGGCGAGGTCTTCTCTGTGGGAGCAGACGAGGTCAAAAGGATGATAAAGGAGAGGATGGAGAGCAGGGGGATGATAAAGGGGAGGAAGAGAGTGAAGGAGAGTCTTGTGGCGGATGAAAGAGGGGTGGGCGAAAGAGGGGCAGCCTCAGCTAAAAAGCCGCTCAGCCCTTCCCCGAAGAGAAAAAAGATTAAGGAATTGGCGGATTAAGATACGGGGCGCTAGCTCCATCCTCTTTTCTTCCTGTAGATTCCGAGCATCTCCTGCACCCTTTCTGCGGTGACCATGCCCGAGGCAGAGGCAGTCTCATAAAACCGGCGGGGCACCCGGGCGGCGGAGAGGCCGAAGCCCTCCTGCGTCTTGAACTTATATTTTTCCTGGAAGATCTGATGCCCCAGGTCTTGCAGGTCGTCTTTGCTCTTGACTATCCCTACCGCACCCAGCGAATCTATGATATTCTCCTCACTGTAGACGCCGCGGGCAAAGAGGCAAGCCACCAGGGAGTTGAAGACGCCCCGGGAGTTGTCCTCCTTGATGATCTCTTCGACCATTGTCTCCAGGTCCATGGGCTTTTTAAGCGCCTTCTGGTCTATGCCATATCCGGCGTTGTCCAGATGGGAGTGGCGTACCCCAACCAACTGGCCCACGATGGAGGCCGGCCCTGTATGGTAGCCCGAGACCTCGTTTCCCCCCAGGGTCATGGCATATTCCAGGCCGCCGTACTTCGCTGCCGCATATTCCGCCCCCCTGGCCAGGGAGGCATAGAACTCATTGGGGGCTCGGACCATTAGATTTAGGGCTTTGGCATAGCCCTCCACACCGTCCCATTGCAGAGGCACGCCCATAGTCTCCTTCTCGGTGATCAGCCCCTTCTCCAGTGCTTCCGTGGCCCAGGAGAGGACCACGCCGGCGGACATGACATCAAGACCCAGCCTCTCGCAGGCATCTATGAGCTGCAAAATGCCCTCCGCCGTCTTCACCCCCAGGTTGGAGCCCAAAGAGTAGATGGGCTCATAGTCGTAGGATACCCGTCTCACCTCGAACTCATGGTGCTCGGAGAAGGCGGTCTTGAGAGCGGCAATGTGCACGCAGCCTATGGGGCAGCCGGCACAGGAGAACCGGCGGATGAGATGCTTTTCCGCAAAGACCTTTCCGCTGATCTTCTCGCCCTCGGGGAAGCTGGAGAGAAGGAAGTTCTTGGTGGGCAGGCCCCGCAGCCAGTTGAGGACGCTGATGTTCACCGAAGTGCCTATGTCATGATACTTCTCCATCACCTCGGTCTGGACCGCCGTCTTGTAGAGCCGATTGTAGACCTCTTTGTAGCGCTTGATATCGGGAACATCCACATGCTCCGTTCCCGATACCGCCAGGGCCTTGAGGTTCTTGGACCCGAAGACAGCACCCAGCCCCAGCCGCCCGAAGTGACGGTAGGTGTCCACCATAACGCAGGCAAACCGTACACCAGCTTCGCCCGCCGGACCGATGCGGATGATGCTGCGCCGGCCCACACCTGGTTCGCGATCGCGCAGAATTATGCCTGTGGTCTGGGCATCCACACCCCAGATGGATGTGGCATCCTTGATCCTGACCTCCTGGTCGTTTATGGAGATGTAAGAGGGCCGCTCGGCTCGCCCTTTTATGACCACCGCCTCGTGGCCGGCGAAGCGGAGAGCCAGCGAGAGCCTGCCCCCGGCATAGGACTCGCCCAGGTTTCCCGTCAGGGGGGACTTGAATGTGGCCGCGGTCTTGGTGGCCACGGGAAAGACGCCATTCAAGGGGCCGATGGAGAGGATTATCGGAGCCTCAGGCGAGAGCGGATCCGTCCCGGCAGGACACTCCTCCTGCAGCAGCCTGATTCCTACGCCTGTCCCGCCCATCCAGCTCTCGAAGAGCTCCTGCCTCTCCTCGACCCAGGACTCCTGGCGGGTGAGATCTATGTAGAGAACCTTTCGCAGCATTTTCAGTCTCCCTCCACAGGAATCTCTTCTATCTCCAGAACCCCATGGGGGCAGAACTCCGCGCATGCCCCGCAATGGATGCACTTTACAGGCATCTTCTCTTTGCCCAAAGCAATGGCTCCCACCAGACAGGCCTTCTCGCAGCTGCCGCAGCCAGTGCAGAGATCTTTGTGAAATACCACCATTCCACCCGCCTTCTTCTCCAGAGCCCCGGTGGGACAGGCCCGGGCGCAGGGAGGATCGCGGCAGGCCCGGCAGACCACCACCCGGTAGTCTCCCTCAATGCCACCCTGGGTCCGGACCTTGATGGCGCTGCTGTCCAGGGAGACGGTGCCGGTCCGGATGCGGCTGCAGGCGAACATGCAGCCTAAACAGCCAATGCAGCGCTCGGGATGGGCCACCTTGAGGCGGCGGCGCATCTTGGGCCTGGACGGAGCAGAATCTCTTGCAGCCTGCATCTGAGTTGTTTTGGCCTCCTCTGCTTCTCCGATGATCTCAGCCTGGCTCTTCTGCATTTCAGAATCCACCTCCCGTAAGAATCTCTTATTGCTATTGCATTTGAAACTATAAAAGCTGAAGGCAGGAAAGAGCAAAGAAAAAAAGAATGGATAGCAGCTATTCCGCCTTTACAAATCGGTCGCCTAAGGTCTTCATGACGTGGGGCAGGGTGGTATACTCCATATCCTCCATGGGCAGCCTCTGGGGCTCGAAGGGCCCGTGCGCCCTCATATAGTCTGTGATCCTCAGGCATCTCTGCCTGGCCCGGTCGAAGGCTACATCCTTGAATAGGTCCGCCGGTCCTACGAAGCTTCCGTAAGCCATCTGGAAGCCGGCGGCAATCACCCGGGGCGGGCCGTCGAACCTGGTGGGATGGGACGTCTCAAAGGAGCAGGGCATGAGGGGGCCGTTGTGGCTGCCCCTCATCCAGCCTGATACCAGATGTCCCAGGGCGAAGGGCTCCAGAACCTCGCCCAGTGCGGGAAGGCCTGATTGGCAGCGCACCAGAGCTACAGGATCGTCCTTTCCCACATATTTCCCGGCGGTATGAAAGAGCTTNNGGCTCATGCTCGGAGATCTTGCTGCCGGGCTTGCAGAAGACCCTCTTGATCACATAGCGGCTTTTGGCTCCGATGAGGGCCAGAAGGTCGTACATCTCCGCTGGACAGTCCATGAAGACCTTCTTATGCTCCTGGATATCCCAGACCTCAAAGGTGAAGCCGTGATGGAAGGAGGGGTCTATCACCAGTCCGGCGGTGTTGAAGGGATCGGCAAACATTCTGAATATGGGCAGATTGAAGGCTCCCGGCTCGGTCTTGTCCATCATGAAGGCCACTACCGGCTCGGCTGTTCTTTCGTTGATCTCCATCTCCGCCACCCCGGGACCCATGCCCCGAATGTTGCCGCAGAAGGCATCGGCCAGGAGATCTTGCCCTGCACCGTAGAGCTTGAGCTTCTTGGCCTTCTCTGTGGATTCTTCAAAGGTCTCCCAGGCCAGAGCATGCACCTCTCCACTGTCGCAGCCCTTATTGTGGCTCATGAGCAGCTCCAGATCATCGCCGCAGGAGAGCACCCTGAAGTCGATCAGAGCACCGGATTTCTTGGCCTCTTCCAGCTTGTTTTCTGCAACCCGGATTAGCTCGGGATGCACTGCCGAGTGGCCGGGAAAGCCGCCAACATCGGCCTTTATAAGGCTTATAGTAATCTTAGTCATCTCAATCCCATCTATGTCTAATCGATCAATATTGCAAATTTATCATTGTTATCTATAAACTATGTGATCTCTTATGGTTATTTCGGTCTATCCTGCTTTTCTTCATCAATGCGGGCAGGCAAAATAACGCCTTGCCTTTGATTCCCCGTCTTAGATTAACAGATCTTGCAGGCGGAAAAGGATAAAATTTAAGGGTTATCCGGGAAGCTGGGTCCCTTTATATCTATAAAATAAAGAGACGGAAAAGGCTTTGAAAATTCAAATCTTCTTCATTGCCGCCGCTTTCTCTGTCTCTTTCCGGTTAAATTGCCTCAGCCTTTCAGGGTCAGGGGCATCTTTAGAGGCACATCAACCGGCTTGATGAATTGATCCAGTACTGGCCGGGTGCCGTTGACCTTGAGCTTATCGAATAAAAAGGCGAATTTTCCCTCCAGCTCGGCGCAGATCTCATCGAGGACATCTGCCGGCAGGCTCCATAGCTCCAGCTTGAAGGGCCCGAAGCCCTTCTTGCGGCTCTTGTAGATGAACTGCTCCTCGGTGTCCTTTTCTTTCCATTCCCCTCTTAATTCCGCCTTGAGATGGTCATATATACTTGCCCTCAGGGGAGCCGGGAAGCCATTGCTGTCATAGATCATATTCTGAAAGCCCGTAGCCAGATGAATCTCCGCCGTCTCTGTGGCGGGAAAGCGATCAAAGGCTTCATCGGGGAGGGTGGAAGCGCCGTGCTGAACCGCCCCGGCCAGACCGTACCTCTGGCGGGCCATCTCCGACAGCCTAGCCAGCACATCGAAATCAATCTTGACCTTGGCTACTGTGCCGTCCGCCAGAGGCACACCTCCGTGGGTGGTTCCCGTCTGCACGCTGATCTTGCTGATGCCTTTCAGCGCGTCGCCCCGCTTTTTGAGTTCTTCCAAATAGCCGTCCATGTATGCCTGTAATTCTTCGATGGTGCTGTTCTTGCCGCCGACTTCGNNACGCTGATCTTGCTGATTCCCTTGTGGTTCGGGCCGCGTTTCTTCAGCTCTTCCAGATAGCCGTCCATAAAGACCTGCAACTCTTCAACGGTGCTGTTCTTGCCGCCCACCTCACCGATCTCGCCGCCTACGGACACTGTGATGCCTTTGGGCTCAAGATCTCTAATCAGGGCGGTCAGCTCCGCGGCAAGGGCAAAGTTCAACCTCTGCTGATCTTTGATGGCAGGCTGGGAGAGATCGACCAGGGTGGAAGTATCGATATCGATATTGTAAAAGCCAGCCTCTATGGCCTCCCGGATAAAAGCCTTAACTGCCTCAGTCTCCTTTTTCGCGTCTGCGGCGTATTTTTTGGCATTTATCTGGAAATGATCCCCCTGCAAAAAGACGGGACCCTTCCAGCCGGATTTGACTGCCGCCGCCAAAACGGCGCAGGCGTATTCCAGCGGCCTCTGCATGGTATAGCCTATTTCCGAACGGGCGATCTCAAAGATAACCGGTCCCACATTCCCTTTGATTGCGGCGCTAAATACGGCCTGAGCCACATGGTAGGTGATGCCCCGGATATTTATAGCCGGAACGGTAAATCCTGCGACGTCTTTCTTGCCCATGGCCTCATAGAGGGATTGAATTGACCCGGAGAAGATTCCCAGCTTGGCCGCGCCCTGGCGAATGAGATAAGCTGCAGCTTCCTGCGCAGCAGGGTCCGGACTGAAAACAACGGTATAGATCAGATCATCGATCAACTTCTCCTGAAAACCGGCCTTATCCAATATGAGAACATCCCCGCCCTTACAGGCGATAATGGACGCGCATCCTTTCTTTAGCTGATCCTCATTCTGGTAAATCATTGCTTCCCCCTCGTGTGATATTTATTGGGACAGGAATTCTCCTGCCATGGTTACTTCCGCCCTGGAGCCGATATAGATGGGCGAGCGTTGATTGACTGAAGTCACTTTGATATCGAGAATTTCATCTTTTCCATCCGTGGCCCTGCCGCCTGCCTGCTCCACAATAAAGGCCNNCATGGGCTGAAGCTCAAACAGCAATCTCAGCTTGCCCTGGGGCGATTTCTTCAGGGCGGGATAGGTGAATATCCCTCCCCGCTTGATTATCACCTGATTGATGTCGGGAACAAAACCCCCGCTGTAGCGCAGCTTGGAGCCGTCTGCCTCCAGGCGATCGATATACCTTTGATGCCCCTC
>DAWB01000062.1 GCA_002505805.1 Methanosaeta sp. UBA80
CCAAGAAGCTGGCCAGCATGCACGAGGAGGCACAGAAACTGCTGCGGGATTGAATCAAGAGATCCAGTCTGCGAATAAAAACAATTCAGCTTATAAAAGATAGCATTTACGGGGCCGGAGCCCTGCTCATCTCCAGCATCCCCCCCCAAGCCAGCCCAACAAGCCAGCTATCAAATAATTTTATATTTAATATCATGATAATTAATCCCTGGAGGCCACCCCCTGCAAGCTAACACCTTAGATGTGCTCCCCAGGCGCAAGAGAATCACCATGTTCATGGCGACAGTCGGCTGGATCTTCAAGCACTTCTTTGATGACAGTGAGATCTTCCGGGAGCTGGCCGATCACTATAGCAAGGCCCTCTACCGCTTCGAGTTCAAGATTATAGGGGAGAGGAACAAGGCCCTCAAGCTCCTGGAGCTACGCGTCTTCGAGGGGATCTAGTGGAGAACATCCGAGGCTATGTGGTCTAGCTGCCCAGGTACAGCAGATATGCTACGGTGCTGAAAATCTCCATGGCCATGATCGAGACTCTGGAAATGGCGCATCTTCCTGATGAAGGACCTGGCCGCGATGGAGGAGCACAGAGGCAGGAGGCAAAGCTGGTGGAAGTGGGGGTGAGCTTCTAGGAGCTGGGCAGGTGGGCCAGATGCCTCATTCCAGCGCGCCTGCGCCAGGTCCGCCTCCGCTTCCACTTTAATTGCCGGTGGTCTTGATTATATTGCCGTCCTCGTCCACAGTGACACGGGTTACTATGGGCAGCTTGGCCCCATCCTCTGCGGTAACCATCTTCTTGTAAGTCAGAACCTTGACCGTCTTGGCGCTCTTGGGCAAGCTCACGCCAAGCTTTCTCGCTACCCCCTCCGGTATCTCATAGCTCTCAACGCTGATGACCGGCTCCTCATCCGCCAGTTCGGGGGAATTCTCTTCCATATATCCTTTGATCATCTTCTTGAGTTCTTTGTCTGTAAGGGCCATTATGCTTCCTCCATCTTCGATGACGGGTCTGCAAACAACACAAATTCGATAAGGGTCTTCTTCTCGGT
Source organism: Methanosaeta sp. UBA80 (assembly GCA_002505805.1). Taxonomy (GTDB): domain Archaea; phylum Halobacteriota; class Methanosarcinia; order Methanotrichales; family Methanotrichaceae; genus Methanothrix. Next base: position 1,047 of record DAWB01000062.1, read on the forward strand.
CATATCCAGCCTGGATCGGGCGGCAAGGCATTCCCTGGCAAAGTCCTGCTTGGCTTTCATGAAGGCATCTCCGAAGGTCAGGCCTTCCTTGATCCTCTCAAAGAACTTCAGCACCAGAAGGTCGGCTTCGGTGCTGGGCGGCTCGATGGGGCCGTAGGCTATCTTTGTGGAGCCCACGAAACAGGCGGCATCTTTAGCCAGGAACTTGAGAGATAACGCCTCATCAACTCCTTTGTCCACGATATTTGCTCCGTAGCAGGCCTCGCAGCAGACCACAGCATTTCTCACCTCGGCGTCCTGGATATTATCCGGAGTGAAGGCTACCGGGTAGGAGCTTCCCTCCTGGCCATACCAGTTAGCGGTATCCTCGCCTCCATGCAGATTGAAGTAGAAGTAGCCTTTCCTGTTCAGCCTTGCCACGGGCAGATCTCCATGCCTCACGGGAGGAGACAATTCCAGAATCTCGCCGGCATTCTTTATGGGGACATAGACCGCCTGTGAGGCATCGGTCCAGACATTGGCAGTCATGCCGAAGGAGACTTTATCCGCCCTTCTGACCCTGGATGCGGCTGCCGAAAGCAGTGTCAGGAAGAAAGGCAGTTCGCTCTCCTTGGCATCGGGGAGCCTGCCCAAGGACCTCTCCGGAATAAGATAGTCGCTGTCCCGGGAGGCATAGGGGCTATCCGAGTGAACAATTCTGTCTCCGTCGAAGCCTGCCGGATTGGTCAGGCTGAAAAAGGGCATGATGGAGGGTCCTCCCAGGATCAGGATATGCCTGGGATTGAGCTTTTCCTCAAGGCCGTCGATCAGCTCTTTGATCTTTTCCGGGCTGTCGGAGTCAACCGGGCTTAATCCATAGGGGGATAGGGAGGCGGCATCATCGACATAAGCCAGCTTGGCGATTATGCCTGCTGTCCCAAGGGCGTTGATATAATCGGCGATTTTTGCCTCTATCTGGCCCAGTTCAGCCTGACCGTATTTCGTCCTGAGCTTTTCCTTGCTGGTTATGATCAGCTCTACAGTCTCCGCTTCCTCCAAAGGCAATGCCGATAAAGTGAACTCGCCGCTGCCCCGATATGAGTAAACCATTATGAAATAGCTGCCTCTTTTGGCCTTATCGATTATGATCTTCTCTTTAGAGCTGCCGCTGTAGCTTTTAAAGTCGTAATTGATGTTGGTGGGCCTCTCGCCGTAGCGGACATAAAGATCGAAGTCGGCATTCAGGGGGCCGTTTAAGTCCAGAGTGATCTTCTGTCCCTCTTTGGTCTTTATGAGATAATAGAGTGCCTCTTTGCTGGCAGTCAGAGTTCCTTTAATCTGCTGGCTTGGCACTATCTCCACATCTTGCAGAGGAACTTCTGTGGATAGACTGAACTGGCCGGAGCCTCTGTAAGCATAAACCAGGATATAATAAGAGCCTGCACTGGTGGGTTCTATGGTGATAATCTCATCTGCCTTTGTCGTCACCCGCTTATAGTCCCATTTTAGAGTTGATGCCTCCTCATTGTGCTTGATATAAAGATCAAAGTCCTGGCCAGCCGGTCCTCGCAGATCAATGGTCAGCTTGCGATTGGCATCAACCCTGACCAGATAGCCCTTGCTCTCTCTTTTCGAAAGGCTATCGGTTATCTTCTCTCCTATGGAGATCTCCCTAAAATTCACAAATACTCCTCCTGGAAACATGGCTTAAATTCTAAGCCTGGAATCTGAATTAATTAATTTATAACCATTGATATTACAAATAATTTTCGCATGAAGCTACAATGAACGTTGATCCTTTCTATTATGATTTCCAAGGAGCCTTGAGAACGTTTGCCTGTCGTCTGGTCTTCAGACGGATAGCCCAGTTATCTAAATTAAAGCTGACTGAGGTTTGCTATATCCTTCGGATATCGTAAGCATTGGGCGGGTGGCTGCAAAATGCGAGCTAATCTGGATGCAGATAGCCCGTTATTCTTGACCGGTTATGCTGGGGTTGCTGCCTCACAGATGGGTATTCCTGCTGCAATTTCTCCGGCCAGAGCCCATCAGACTGATCTGGTGCTATAAGCTGAATCTTGAATAACCAGCCCGGTCGATGTTTTTTCCAATCAGGTCAGCTTTATTGCCTCTGTCACCGCCCTGTCCGGATACACCGGCTCTCCGCCCTCCTCTGTTTGCCGCTTAATCCTTTTCTCCGGCAGCTCGAAGTGGGCTATGACCGGGGCGTGGTCCGACTCGGGGTAGAAGATCCTTTCCGGAAAGACCATGGAGGTGTCGTGCAATAGCTCATTGTGCACCTCAGTGCCCCGGAAGTAGGCCAGCATGGTTCTGGAGACCAGTATATGATCCAGCATCTTGCCCTTGCCGTTGTGCAGGAAGGAGTAGCGGGCCGGCTCGGGGACATTTCTCTCTGTGGGCACCAGAACCCGCATGGCCAGATTCATATTGCCGGTGTTCTCCACATCTCCCCGCAGGGCCTCTATGGAGACCTCATCCAGCTCCTCATTGAAGTCCCCGCATACTGCGATCAGGGAATAGGGATCCTCATCGAAGAGCCTGCCGATGAGAATGCGGGTCTCCAGGGCCTGGCCGATTCGCTTCATGCTGGAGATGAAAACACCCTCCGCCCAGCCTGAGGCCGTCTTCCAGCTCTTGTCCGGAAGCCTGTGTCCCTGGATGTTGGTGGGCCGGCGGCTCTTCAGGTGCAGATTGATCACATCCACCACCATGCCGTTGGGAAGCCCTACCTTGGCATGGAGAATGGGCCTCTGCCAGGTTATGGGCATGGCTTCGCTCTCCTCAGGTAAGGCGGTTACCTTCTTGTAGCAGGGCGCCGGTGCATACTCATGCAGATACTGGTCGTGCTCTAAGATATCATATCGGCTGAGGATGACCAGATTGTGGCGCTCCGAGACCTCTCTTGTGGCCGGATCTATGGTTGTGACCCTTCTGTATCCCTCGTAGGGGGTGTTTTCCAGGAGGCGGCTCAGGGCAGAGAGGCGAATCTTTTTGCCCCGCTCATGCTGGCCGTAAACCTCCTGCAGGCATAAGATGTCCGCATCCAGACGAACCAATTGGGGGCGCAGGATCGGTATGCGTTCCTCCAAGCTTGGACGCAGCTCGCGCCGGTCGTCCAGGGTCATAAGATTGAATGTGGCAATGCGCAGCCTCAAGGTCATCTCTTCATCTCCTCGTCTTCTTTTAAACTCATGCCCTCTGCCTCCCCCATTTCCAGCCCTCTTACGGCCTTCTTCCAGCTCTATCCTGTACTCTTGAATTTGATCCTGTAATTATTTTGCCTGGCAATCATGATCCTCGAGCCATAAAGATTTCGAGAATCAAATCCGCGCTGCCCTCTGCCGCAGCATGTGGTCGGCCAGCACCAAAGCCACCATGGCCTCGGCCACGGGCACTATTCTGGGTGGTATGGCCGGATCGTGCCTGCCCTTTATCTCTATCTCCGCTGCCTCCCTTTGTGCCAGGTCCACGGTTTTCTGCCTCCTGCCTATGGAGGGAGTGGGCTTGACTGCGATCCGGCAGACAATGGGCTCGCCCGTGGATATGCCGCCTAAAATGCCTCCGGCCCGATTGCTGTCAAATACCACCCGGTCATCCTGCCATAGCAGGGGGTCGTTCATCTCACTGCCCTTGAGTCCGGCGCACTCCTTACCTGCTCCGATCTCCACAGCCTTCACCGCTCCGATGCCCATAAGGGCCCGGGCCAGATCTGCATCCAGCTTGTCGAATACCGGCTCGCCCAGGCCAGGCGGCACTCCATCGGCCATTATCTCCACCACTCCTCCCAGGCTGTCGCCCTCATTTCTCACTTCTTCCAGCCGCTTTAGCATTCTCTCCGCAGCAACCGGATCAGGGCAGCGGACGGCATTTGACTCGGCAATAGACGCAAGCTGCATCAAATCAAGAGGAGGTATCTCGGCACTGACCCCGCCCAGCTCGGTGACATAGGCGGCGATCTCTATGCCCCGCTGCTCCAGCAGCTTTCTGGCCACCGCCCCCGCTGCAACCCGGCCCACTGTCTCCCGGGCCGATGCCCGGCCTCCTCCCCGGTGGTCACGAATGCCGTATTTTATCTGATAGGTGTAGTCGGCATGCCCCGGCCTGGGCCTGTTCTGGAGCAGGTCGTAGGCGGAGGAGTCGGCGTCCCTGTTCCAGACCAGAAGGGAGATGGGCGTGCCTGTGGTCCTGTCCTGGAAGAGCCCGGATAAGATCTCCACCCGGTCCTCCTCCCTTCGGGAGGTAGATGCCCTGCTCTGCCCCGGCCTTCTCCGGTCCAGCTCCTTCTGGATGTCCTCTGCAGAGAGAGCCAGGCCGGCCGGGCAGCCATCCACCACCACCCCCACGGCCCGGCCGTGTGACTCTCCCCAGGTGGTGATTCTAAAGATGCGGCCAAAGCTGTTTCCGGACATAATCGCACCAAATCCATCAGACTGCTGTCAATTGCATTTACTTTTACTGGTAGATAAGCCCTCCCGAGAGCGGGTGCCGTCGTGTCCTGGCCCTGGGGAATGAACCATAATGATCGCCCAGAGAATTAGGGCCGGCTGGACCTGTCTGATGCAATATTCATTGGGTGCCAGGGAGCGGATGGATCAAGAACGGCCGTCTTTATGATAAATGAAGAAAACGGCTTCAAGCTCTTCTCGGCCCGAAGACCTTCTGCAGAAGCCTGCCTGCCTTCTTCTGCCCCCCGGGCCTGGGCTCCAGGGTGGCAGCAGGGGTAGGTGATCCTCGTTCATGGCGCACCGAAGTCCTCCGAGAGGCTGCCTCTGCCACCTCCTCGTCTCTGATCACTATCTGGGTGGAGACGCCGCCATGCCTGGACTTCCTGGGCCGGACATTCACCGTGATAGGTCGCTCGATCTCATTGCTGACCAGCATGGCCACTCCCGGCGGAAGCCTCTTGATCTCCTCTTCCAGCTCCCCGGTCATTCCTTCCAGCCCTTTGGAGAGGGCCTTGAGATCATTGGGATTGGTCACCCTCATAATGATCTGGGTGTTGCATTGAGATATGACATTCTTGTCCACCCGGGCCGGCCTCTGGCTGATGACCATCAGTCCCAGTCCGAACTTCCTGCCTTCGGCGGCGATGGTGCGCACTATATTGGTGGAAGCGGCATTTCCCGTTCCCCGCTCTGGAATATAGTTGTGCGCCTCCTCTATCACCACCATTCCCGGAGATATCAGCCGCCGCTTTCTGGCCTCAAAGATATCGGTCAGAAGGCGGGAGACGATCATGGACTGCAGCTCCGGCAGTATGCCGGTCATATCTATCACCGCCGCTCTCCCCGGCCGGAGCAGCTCAGCGACCGGCGTCTCGGTTCCGGAGAACAGCCCCAGCTCCAGGAGCGACTCCAGCTGGCCCACCAGGTTCCATTTGGATTTGGAGTTGCTGCGCACCACCTGCTCGATTATATCCTCCAGGGTGTAGACATCGGTCTCCGATCTAAGGGCACTGATGGCCTCGTATAAGAGGCCCAGCTGGCCGCTGCTGCTGCCCTCATGAGGAATCATCTTGGCCACCTCCCGGGCGGAGAGGTTGAGGCCATTGAAACGGAAGGGGCGGTCCGCTCTGGGATTCATGGCCATCTCCCCCGGGGTGTAGACGGTGACGGGATAGCCCCGAGGCTTGACTTTGTAGCGGGAGAAGTCCCCCACTGGATTGGCCTCTTTCATAGAGGCATATTCACCATGAGGATCGATTATGAGCAGGGATACCCGTCTCTCCAAGAGCTCTTCCAGGATCACAGCGGCGGTATAAGATTTTCCCGAACCGGTCTTGGCCAGGACGCTGCAATGCTTCTGCACCAGGGTGTTGGCATCCAGCTCCACCTGGATATCATATCCGCGCAGCATGCCGATGTACATATCTCCCCGGGCCAGGCCGAGCGTGGCCTTGATCAGCTTCTCGTCGGCTATGAACACCGGATCTCCCGGACGGGCCGGGCTGGTGGGAAGATGGAGCTTGCCGCTGTTGAGCACACCAATAACCCTGGCTTCGGCTATCATCATCTCTCGAGAATCATAATTTCTGGCCGCATCGGAGAGCTGGTTTACGCTATAGGCGGAATTGGAGCGCTTAACGTCCTCTACCTGGGCTAAAATCCAGTCCCTTCCCCCATCCGCCCTGGCCTTGATATAGGTGCCCCGGCCAACCTCTTTGTTTATAAGAAATTTGAACGCCAGAGGATTGGTCTCACCGACTATGGTTCCCACCTCTCCCTTGCCTATGGACATCAACATATCATGTCTCCACAAAACTCTGGAGGTTTTTTAAAATCGTCATCGCCCTATAAATGAACCTCATTATCGCATTTCATCTCCGGCTGCAGTTGGCTTCTGCCTTCTTGCTACTTCCCATTCTAGTTAAGCGTCTCGAAGTATAAAAAGATTGAGCTATAAAGCTGTAAGGCCCGTCCGCCTTGCGCAGGCTTTATTTCCGATACTTGTATATCTCCCTGGAAAAAGGGAGAAGAACATGGGTATATCAGCTGCAAAGGTCATCTTGTTAAGCATATTCCTCTTCCTGGGAATGCTGCTGCCGGGAATTGTCTTCCAGCCGAAGTCATCTATTGAGGTCTGGAATATTAATGAGAGCGACTTTCCTTCTAACTCCTCCCATCCCCAGGAGAAGCTGGCCTTCCTGCTCAATTACGCCATCCTGGCTCCATCCAGTCATAACAGCCAGCCCTGGAAATTCAATGTCTCGGACGATGAGATACTACTTTATGCAGACAGGTCCAGATGGCTTTCCGTAGCCGATACCGATAAAAGGGAGATGTATATCAGCCTGGGAGCCGCCCTGGAAAATCTGATTTTAGCGGCAGAGCATTTCGGCTATAACTGCACAGTCTCTGCCTTTCCCGGCGAAGAAGATCTGGTGGCCTTGATATCATTGCAGGAGGTCATTCCCGCTCCCTCCAATGCAGCTCTATTTCCGGCCATAACCTCCCGTCAAACCAACCGCAATCCCTATGAGATGCAGGCGCTCTCCCAGGCAGAGCGGGATCGCCTCCTCAGCTCCGGCTCCCATCCCGAGGTAGCTGTATTCTTGAGCCAGGATCCGGATACAATTGAGGCTTTCCGGGAACTGGTGGTAGAAGCAGACGGCATTCTATATTCCGATATCAACTACAAGAGCGAGCTGGGCCGCTGGCTGGGCCAGGGAGTGATGGGACCCAGTGGATTGAAGGCCAAGCTGGCTCAGCTGGAGGTGGTCTTTTTAGATGTGGGGCCGGAACAGATCCGGCAGGACTCCGATCTGATCAACCGCACTCCTTGCATCGGATTCATCTGCACGGCGGAAAACGACAGCCTCTCATCGGTCAAGGCGGGGCAGGTGCTGGAGCGGCTCTGGCTGGCGGCCACCGCCCGGGGCATTGCACTCCATCCCATGAGCCAGCCCCTGGAGGTGCGTCAGGTCAAGGGAAGACTGGCTGATCTGATTCCCGCTGGTTCAGAAAAGAGAGTGGTACAGCAGACCTTCCGCCTGGGTTATGCCGCCCCAGAAGGAGGGCCATCTAATAGAAGGCCGCTGGAGACGGTTCTGATTAAAAATTAAGCCCCAGAAAATGAACCAGGGGGCATCCCGAAAATTAAGCCCAGAAAATGGAGCGAGGAGGCCTCCTGCATATAGCCCTCCCGTTCCTCTCTCCAGACTGACCTGCAATCCCTCTTAACTTCTTGGCTGGGCCGCCATCTCGCCGGTCCCCTCCAGCTTTCTCAAGATCGCCTCCTCCTGGCCCAGCGTCTCATCGCCTATTTCCTGCGCTTCAACCTGGAAGTAATCACGGAACCGTCCGAACAGCTGTGGATATGGATCGGATACGGTTATGGGCAGGGATTGCCTTTCCCACTCTCCCAGCTCTACAGGGATCACTATTCCGCCGGTCAGGGTGACAGAGGGTACTATCCTCCCGCCCTTCCCCGCCGCCGTCCTCTCGTCGATCATCCAGTTCTTGAGCAGATCGGCGTAGCGGGAGAGGAGCACTGCCTTGCGCACCCCGTTGTTCTGATAGAAGTCGGAGTCGCTCTCTTCCAGTATAACCTCGGCTTCGTCGCTGTCGCTCTTTCCATCCCTGTCCTCATAGCTGGCGGAAAGCCGTATCTTGCCCTGATCTGATAGCTTGGCCAGCTTGACCAGGATGGCGCCCCCTCTCACGGCCCCCTCCTCCGCCTGGGAGGGAAAGAGGGTATTGACCTTCATCAGATCCCCTGTGGCCAGATCCGCCTCGGGAGAGCCGTAGACCTTCTCGATCTCATAACCGGGAGCATCCAGGTTCAGCCGCAGATCGAAGACCAGGGGGGTGACCATGAAATCGAACTCGTCGTCCATGCGCTGCCTGAACTCCTGTGCCGAGTGGACTGAGTAGTAGTTGGCTCCCCTGATCTTGGTGATGCCCTCCACCAGCTCTGAATTGAAGTCCACTCCAATGCCGATAAATGTGGTGTAGATTCCCTTCCGAGCGTTTTCCTCCAGCATTCGGTATAGGGGCAGGTCTCCCGTCTCTCCCAGATTGGGCATAGCATCGGTCAGAAAGATGATCCTATTCTCATAATCCGATCCGCCTTGGGGCAGGAGCCGGTCGAATTGGGTCGTCCCTGCCTCCATTCCGGCCTCCATGTTGGTGCCATATGTCTCCCTGATTCCCAGGATGCTGCTTTTTAATCGGTCGGGCTTCTTGTCCGCCATATCCGTGAGGGGGTCGAGGAGGAAGGCCTCATCGCTGAATATAACCATGCCGAAGCGGTCGTCGGGATGCAGGTGGTCGAGAAGAGCCACCACAGATTCATCCGCTATCTCCATCTTGGTCTTGCTGCTCTCTTGTCCTGACGGATCTACCTCTACCATGTTTCCGAAGCGGTCGTAGTAATACTGGTCGAAGGGGCTGCCCATGGAGCCGGAATAGTCCAGAACCACCATCAGGTTCAGCTTCTTTCTCTGAAAGTCCTTGATTCCGGAGTTCAGGCCTAAGGAGAGGTAATACTGCCGCTCTCCAGAGAATGGATCCCTGGAGAGGGCATAGCTGTAGGAGGGACAGAAGAGCTTATTGCACTCCTGGGCTGCTCCGGTCTCAAAGTAGTAATCATAGAAGAGACCCTCGTAGGTCAGGTCGCTGGGCAGGGGCAGATAACTATTGTTGATGTTCTCCCGGAAGCTGGAGATATCCTTGGCTCCCCCGGCGGAAAGGCCGATGCTGGGTCCCGCAGCCGCAGCGGCGGGGGCAGTGCTGTAGGATATGGAGGGCCCGCCGCCCAGGGCCTTGGATAGAATGCCCGAACCGGCCATGGGAGCGCTCTCCATGGACTCCGCTTCCCGCACCCGGATCTTCACCGAATTGCTCTTGGCTTCATCGACCACGAACCACAGCTCATACTCTCCCTCCAGCCCCGCCTCTATCCAGGTGGAGTAGGACCTGTCTTCCTTTACCGAGGCATTTAAGACGACGGCAATTGTGCCCGTGGGATAGAGGCAGAATAGCTTTAGATCGCCGCCTGCTTCAGGGATCAGCCGCAATCGAGTCCAGCTTCCCGAGGGCATCTCCAGAGAGGTCCGGCTCTCCTCTCCCGATGAGTCGATTAAAGCCAGCCTTTCCGAACCTGAGGCTGACGCTGACGATAGGGCAGCCTCATATTCCGCCAGCTGAAAGGCAACATTGTCCTCACTATAAACCATCCACTCTCTCTCATCCATTGATTCTGAGCTGGATATGGAGAGAGCCATGCCGGGATAAAGGCCGAGAATGGCCAATGCCGCCAGCGAAAGTATCAACCAAGGATATCTCATGGCCCACACCTGCCGATCAGATAGGTAATATCACTGTCTTTTCTATTTAAGGCCATCCTGCTCCGCAACTTCTGAATGAAGAGGCACCGCCTGAGCGAATTAGAGTCGCTGCTCTTATATAGCCCTCTCCAAGCATTCTNNAAATACCATTAATGCGTACTATTTTTGCATTTATCCTTTAAATACAGCTAAATTTTACGTTTAAGCTATCAGGAAAACCTATATTTGAAATTAAAACGATATTCGAAAGTATTAAGTAATAAGGATGCATAATATCAGTTTGCACAAACAAAGGAGGATTAATTAAATGCTATCTCCCTTAATTCCTGATATTAAGCATCCAAAATGGATTATTGTATCTAAATTACTTGAAATTATCGGATCGCCCAGAGCACGTAAAATTGCAGGCAGGTTAAAAATATCTGATATAAATAATTTCTTATTAGCTATTAAAGTCCTGATCGTATCTGATCTATTCGAAAGAGATATATCAAAGCTCGTTTCTGAAATAAACGGTAATTCAAAGTTAAAAAAGCTTTTAGGAGCTGAAAAAGAACTAAAAGCGGATGAAATTTATAAATTACAGTCTAATCTAGAATATAATCTAATATATCAGTTTCTAAAGCAAGTATTCCATCCAAAGAAGAGAAAAAGAAATAAAAAGTCTGAAACTATTATCATTGACACTAGCTCCATCAAAATAGACCTTAATATGTGGAGAAATAGGTATAAAATAGGTAAATCAGATAAAAAATATAGATATTCATATGGGCATTCGATTGGATATTATGTTGGTTTCAAGCTGATTTTGGCAATTAACCAGGATTATGAGCTTTTAGGGTTCGAAATACACAAAGATTCGCCTAATGATTCAAAAATACTAATTCCATTCATTGAAAAGCTATTTCGAGCCAGAATAATCAAATTTGAAGACATAATCGTTTGCGATAAAGGTTTTACGTCAAAAGCTAACTACCAAACGATTATTAACCGATTTAATCTTGTTCCGTTAATTTATCCCAGGAAAAACACGAATATAGAGAAGATTATTCGCGATATCAATCCGCCATTAGACATATTTTTAGCCAAAAAATATAATATGATAATTTGGAAGAGGGTGGTGAATAATTTTAAGAAACTAATCGCTAATTGGGAGTATTTCAGGCCTATTCGCTCGAATATCGAAGATTATTTTAATATCTCTAAGAATTTCCTAGGTATGAATCGAAATCACCAATATACGAAGGTTAGCGTAGAAAAAAGAGCTGCCCGTATAATTTTCTTGACTGAAAAGCTCATTCAATTGTTAGATGACCTAAATATCGATAAAAGGGCCATACCTTATTGGTGATCTTAGAAGAGGGGTACAGCATGAGAAAGATCGACCGCGTAAAAAAGCGATTTGTCGAGGAAGGTCTTGATGCT
>DAWB01000092.1:0-1980 GCA_002505805.1 Methanosaeta sp. UBA80
GCAGTTCAAGCCCATGCTCTACATAGGCATCATATCCATTCCTTTATTCATGTGGGCCTATCTTTATATCGGCCAGCATTCCGCTCTGACCATGACCTTCCCATTCTGGGGAACTCATTCCATCAACAGCACTGTCCTGGGTCCGATATTGTACTGGTTCTACTGGTATTTCGTCTGCTCTTTGCCCGTATCTCAGATCATAAGAAAGGCTCTGGATATAGGGAGCATGAGCTAGGATGATCATAACCATCAGCGGTGCGCCGGGAACCGGCACATCCACCCTGGCCCGCTCTCTCTCTACAGAGCTTAAATTGCGCTGGGTCAACTCCGGGAACCTCTTTCGCAAGATTGCGGCGGAGAAGAACATCTCGGTCAAGGATATGAACCGCCTGGCGGAGAAGGGGCCGGAGGTAGACTATCTTGTGGACGACGCCCAGAGGACTTTGGCCAAGGACGGCAGCGGTGGGGTATTCGAGGGGCGGCTTTCCGGGCACCTTCTTACCGCCGATCTCAAGGTTCTGCTCAAGGCCGACCTGAGGACGAGGGCGGAGCGCATATCCAGGAGGGAGGCTAAGCTCATCGAGGATGCCATGGCCGAGACCCGAGCCAGGGAGGAGAGCGAGGCGCGCCGGTACAAGATGTACTATAATATCGATATCAATGACTATTCCGCTTACGACCTGGTGGTGGACAGCGGCAGGTTCGATGAGGCAGGGACGCTGGCCATTGTGATGGCGGCAGTGAGGGGCCGAGGTTGCCAGTGATCCATCGCCCGGACAGGGATAGATCTTCCCGGAAGGGCCAATATAGCCGGCAGGCCTCCTCAGAGGCTAGGCAAAATTCTTCATCATCTTCCGGTACATCCCCTCCCCGCGGGCGGGAGGAAAGCTATCCCCAGATCCTGCCCTCTGACAGGCAGAGGTCGGCTCTGGTCAAGCGTAAGGGCAAGACCGATCCCACTTATGGCCTGCCGCCGGAGCAGAGAAGCCTCAAGCAGCATATTTCTGTGGGCGCCATCAATCTGGACAAGACCTCCGGGCCCACCAGCCATGAGGTGGCGGCCTGGGTCAAGCGTATCCTGGAGGTGGACAAGGCCGGGCACAGCGGCACACTTGATCCAAAGGTGACAGGAATTCTGCCCGTGCTGCTGGGGAATGCCACCAGGATCATGGAGACGCTTCTTCTGGCAGGAAAGGAGTACATCTGCCTCATGCGCCTGCATAAGCCTGTCCCCAAGAAGCGGATCATGGAGGTCTGCCGGGAGTTCATGGGCCCCATCTATCAGAAGCCCCCCCTCAAGTCCTCTGTGGTCAAGGAGCGGCGGGTGCGGACCATCTATTATCTGGACGTTTTGGAAATTGAAGAGCAGCATGTCCTGATGCGGGTGGGCTGCGAGGCGGGAACCTACATCCGCAAGCTGTGCTTTGACATGGGACTTGCCTTAGGCTGCGGGGCGAATATGGAGGAGCTCCGTCGCACGCGCGCTGGCCCATTCCGGGAGGACGAGACCCTGGTTACATTGCACAATCTAACCGATGCCATGGCCGCCTGGAAGGNNCCTATGCCATGGCCGCCTGGAAGGAGAAGGGAGACGAAAGTGCGCTACGCCGCTGCATCCAGCCGGTGGAGGCGGCGCTGGCCCACCTGCCGCGGCTGGTTATAGCCGACAATGCCGTGGATGCAGTCTGCCACGGTGCCCCTCTGGCGGCTCCTGGTCTTCTCAGCCTGGAGACAGATATAAATAAGGGGGATATGGTCTCCTTCTTCACCCTGAAGGGAGAGGCGGTGGCCGTGGGCGTGGCGGAGATGGCAAGCAGGGAGATGCTGGCCAGCCAGAGTGGCATCATCGCCCGGACCGAAAGGGTAATAATGCAGCCCAACACCTATCCCAAGGCGTGGAAGCTATCCCAGAGGGATGCGGCCACGGCAGCGGGAAATGCTGCACTAAAATAATTCGTGCCGAGGTCGTCTAGCGGTAGG
>DAWB01000092.1:2017-2909 GCA_002505805.1 Methanosaeta sp. UBA80
GTTCGAATCTCACCCTCGGCGCTTATTTACCTGTAAATTGTAGTGCCTGGATGCGATTAAAGATAAGAGAATATTATAGTCCACAAGAAATGATTTAGGATTTAAGCATTGAGAAATGATAATGCGAAATAGCGGCTAGAATTAACCACACAACAATAATTATTACTGGAGTACCCCTTCTCCAAAGCCAACTCGTCGATAAATACATTCTTAAGCCCTTCTTTTTTGGCTTGCTCACTATTTTATAAAATTTAAAATTGCTGTTTCCGGGAAGCTTGAAACGTATTTTATTATATTCTTTCTCGAGGATATCCTCCAGTTCTAATAAATTTTCTGATCTATATCTAGAATAATGAAATGAAAGAGGGATCACTTTAAACCAAATAAAAGAAAATATTATTCCAGTAAAAGCAATTAATATTTTTCCATTTCCATTATTAGCAGTGAAAAATGCAACTAAGAGTTGACCTTCAATTAGAGCATAAACAGCCTCCCATAGTGGGAAAATTTGTTCCCCTGAAAAATAAGCGTGGGAGATACTATCAAAATTTTTATATAATAACTCTATCTTGTATTTATCATCGTGTAATTCTTGATCTATTTTCTGGGCTTCAGGCATATTAGCTCCACCAACTATCAGGACTGAACTCATTGTTTTTAAAGTCCTCTATCAAGGCGTGGCCAGAGTCCACAAGCATCTTATTGAAATTCCGGCCCGGCCTGCCATCCTCGGCTAGTTAGACCACAGCCACTCATCAGCCATAGGGATCTTTGTCGGTCTTATATGAAATGATCTGACTCATATAATCCGCCGCAATCTGATTATATGCATGTTTATATTGAATCCAAAACAAATTTGATACTCCTTATCTAGTGTCGCGTCAATAATTAA
>DAWB01000125.1 GCA_002505805.1 Methanosaeta sp. UBA80
GCTCCTGGGTCTCGGCTATGCTCAAGACCTCAGGGGGAAAGTCGGCTGCTTTGTGCATATCATCGAGGTTTATCTCCATGCCGAAGCCCCCGGCGGAGCCCATCTCCGAGGTGGCGCAGGTGAAGCCGCCGCCGCCCAGGTCCTTGAAGCCGATCTCTATTCCCTCTGCTCTAACTAAGGCGAAGAGGTCGGCGTTGGCCTTGAAGAGCACATTCTTGAGGAAGGGATCGGGGATCTGCACTGCGCCCCGGTTGGTCTCCTCGTCCTCCTCCCGCAGGGCCTCGGAGGCGAAGGTGACGCCCCCCAACCCGGACGAGTCGGTGGGCTTGCCCACCAAAATCACATCGTAGCCGCCCTCACCCGCGGCTGGGGGAGCCCTGGAGCGGATGATCTGGTCCCGCCGGACTATGCCCAGGGAGACGACATTGACCAGGCAGTTGTCGTCGAAGCTCTCATTGAAGACAATGTCGCCGCCCATGTTGGGCACGCCCAGGGCATTGCCGTACTGCCAGATGCCGTCCACCACGCCCTCCGCCACCCAGCGCACCTTGCTCGCCTTCGGCCCGTAGGGATCGCCGAAGCGGAGGGGATCGGCGGTGGCCACAACCGTGGCACCCATGCAGTTGACATCGCGGACGATGCCGCCGATGCCCGTGGCCGCGCCCTCGTTGGGGAGGATCTGGCTGGGGTGGTTGTGGCTCTCATGGGAGATGACCACGCACCACTGGTCGTCTATGGCCACGATCCCGGAGTCCTCCACCGGGCCCATGACCACATTGGGGCCGTCGGTGGGCAGGAACTCCTTCAGCGTGGCCCGGGAGCTCTTGTAGGAGCAGTGCTCGGACCACATGGCATCATAGCAGAACAGCTCGGTGAGGGTGGGGTCGCGGCCCAGCACCTCGGCAATGGAGCGGGCCTCGGGCACAGACATGCCTATGCCTGCGGCGCGCAGACTGGACTGTACTTCTGGATCGGGCAGACCGATTATCTTCAATTCGGAAACACCTCTGGAAAGCTGGGGATAAGGAAGGCGGGTGGTATTATCAATTTATCGATCTAGGATTTCTTAATTTCCTGGACCACCCAATCAAGGACTTCTAAGAACTGCATGAGAGATTCTTCATTCTTGAGCACAGATAATTCAACCTTCGGAAAACGGATAATAGCATCTGCAGGGATATTGAAACCGGGGATCTGGTTCAAGCGATTTAAAATCTCTTGGCGTTTTGACTCCGTATCAAAGGGTGGTCTACTTTGCAGCATTTTAAACTGAATTTCTAATCCGCCATAAGACCAAATCCCAATCGGATAGTAGTCTATACCATTGTAATCCAATGTTGGGAAAACAGCCCCGTCGAAATTGCCGTTGCCCCACCGCAAACGTGGCAATTTGTCTTTTGTCCATTCCAGGATTTTTTTGGCAGTGTCAGCGTCCATTGAGCCTTTCCGAAATTCCAGCTCACGGAAGAATGAGTCCTCGTCCCATTTTCTTCCTGATTGGGGATCTTTTATGGACGTCTGACCGATTACCCGCGGGACCAAGGATCTCTGGTCTTGGCCAGTATACTGTTTAATCTCAACCGCTAATACTTCTGCTCGATTCATTTGAGAGTTTAAGAACTCAACTATGCGCCGGAGCTCTGTAGGAATATCATCAGAGACAAACAACAGCCTAATCTTGCCGATAAGCAGATTCTCTTTAGCTCTTTGCCAAAATCTCTCTGTTTCATCCGGAGAATCAAGAAACTCTTCCAACCTCTTATCTGGATCGATATTTTGGCCCTTGCATGTTGCCTCAAACATGCTCTTGATTTCTTCAACCGGCCAGTAAAGCACAGCATTGGCTGCGTAGTCTAGCATTTGCCCTACAACTTTGCGCCGGATATCTGTATTATTGCTCTTTTTTACTTCTACTAACGTCGGAACAGCATCTTGATCAAGAAATAGGTGATCGACAGACCACCGGCTTGGGCCATTATCTTCTGATGCCAATGATGCTTCACGAGAGACTAGAAGCCATTTTCTCGGATTAACGCTGTTTATTTGATCTCCGGCAAGGAGATTCGGATATTTAGCGAGAAGCCCCTGCAAACGATCTTCGGAGGAGTATGGTTTTTCAAGCATTTCCACAAGCTGCCCATCAGCTTGGATCAAAAACATGCCGCTGCTCATGGCATTTCCGTTAGGTCTAAGAGATAAAATACCATCGGACCAATGATAAAATTAGGTTCGATGGGGTGTTGGCTCCAAATGGCTGAGCGGCTCTTTGTTTGCAAATTTTGCTGCTCCGATCTATGCAACGCCCACGCATCAGTTTCCACGAATCCCGCCACGTCAAGCAATTGGCCCTGCCGGGGAGCCCTCCCGCCGGGGCCCGCCGGGCAGACGTGGCCGAGAGGGTGAGCTCGCTCGCTATTATCTTGACCGAAGCTCTTAGATAAAATTATATCTTCTGGCTGTGTATTCTCCTCTGCATGCTATTTGAGTGCATCCGGGCTGCGATCTCCAAGGCGGTCTATGAGGTCATAGATGATGAAGAGCCTTACTACGGCGAAGTTTTCGATCTGAAAGGCGTCTGGGCAACTGGCAAGACTCAGGAGGAGTGCCGCGAAAATTTAAGGATGGCCTTGGAGGACTGGATTGCTTTTAGTCTGCGATTCAATTTGCCTATCCCGGTGATTGAAGGCCAGGCCATAAAAGCGCCGGTCGAGGCCTGAGGCATGTTCAGGCTATTCCCGGACTTCGCAAAAAATCAATCTTATTCGATGCCACGCCGCTTTAGGTATTCATCCAGGCTGATAAAATCGCTCTTCTCAAGCTCCACCAGCGCATGAAGCTCCTCCGCAGTTGATTCATCATCTTCTTCAAGGGCCGAAAAGTCCCTGTCGCCAATGGGCTCCTTTCCTGAAATTATGATCTTGCTGCGAGCTGCCATTGCATACGACACACCTTCATTGCATATTGCTTTATCTCCGATTAGATGTTCTTTTCTCGCCTGCTCTTGCCAGGCTACTGCGCCCCCAAGCGAGAGACGATGGCGGGCAGCCCCAAGCCGGGCCCCCGGACGGGCGAGACCGATAAGGAGTGCGACTCAATCCCCCAGGATCAGAATAGTCTACAACGGCGCACGGATTTGGTTTCTATTTCAACTCTGGTATCATGCGTCCTTTTTCCGTGCGATCAAAGTCAGCATCAAAGCTAATTATCTCAAGGCTGTACTTCTGAGCGACCGCATATTGATAAGAGTCGTCAAAATCCAAACGGAACCTTTTAGAGACTTCTGGCAGAGCGAGAAGCTCTTGTGGGTCTAATNNCAGCCCGGATTATTACGTCCTTCACAAATCGGACATAGGCTTCCTGTCTGTTTCTCTGGAAAAGGAAAACGCCTAAAGAATGAAGTGAGAAATCAGTCATAAAGAGATCTGTAGAGGCATTTGCGATAAACAGATGCTTGGCGGCCTCGCTTTTCTCTCGTCGCAGCAGTATCTCCAAAAATATATTAGTATCCAGAAGGTACATTAAGCTCCTCGCATCCTTCCGATCTCGTGCTGGAGCTGTACAGAGGAATACTGCTCTCCCAGGTCCTCTAGAGCACCTTCCCAGTCAAAGGCAGGTGCCTTTTGCTTTTTTCTGGATCTTCTTTCCAGCAAGAATTCCGCATAGCTCAGGACTTCCTTTTGGATGTCAAGAGGC
The DNA here is from genome assembly GCA_002505805.1 of Methanosaeta sp. UBA80. GTDB lineage: Archaea > Halobacteriota > Methanosarcinia > Methanotrichales > Methanotrichaceae > Methanothrix. The sequence continues at coordinate 3,694 of DAWB01000125.1, forward strand.
AATTGTTCAACGAACCTAGCAAGGGTTGTCATTTTTTCTCTTCCAAATATAGGATGCCTGAGCTTTTAATATTTATCCCAATAGCCTGGACGCAAAGATGATTTCTCTTATTTTGACTCGACTTTTCGCCTTCCATCTCCCATCTCCCGCGCCCCCAATAGAGTGGCACTGCCAGGAGACCGCCCGCCTGGATCCGTCGGGCGGGAGGGCGAGGGTGCAGGCGCGGGATGGCTCCGGATGAGATTTCTTTTTCCTTTTCAAAATCTTTGAAGGTTGCTTTTTCAGCCAATCAAGCTGATTCATAGAAAGCTACTTATGAGATAATGGGTAAAATGGGCAATAGAAATTATGCCGCTGGCTAAGATCGATGAAAGAGGCAGAGTGCAACTGCCGAGCCATCTCCGGAAGAGGATGAATCTGAAAGAAGGAGACGAATTCCTGGCCGAAGACCTGGGAGAGGATACTATTGTCCTCAAGAAGATCAACCTGCGGGCACTGTTAGAGGATGCCATTGTTAAAGCCAAGTCGATAGACCTGGATAAGCTGGAGGAAGAGATCGAGCAGGAGAGCAATCAGCTTGCCCGACAGAAGTTCAAGGTATCTGCTCGATAGCAATGTCATCATAGCCGCAGTGAAGCACGAATGGACCAAGAGCACTGAGCTGATCTATCATCTCCTGAACCGCCCCGTGGAACTCTTCGCCAACGATCTACTGATTTTCGAGTATGAGAAGTATGCCAGAACGCTTGGAACTCACGAATTATTGAATTATATGAAAAAGTCCTTGATTCACGTCAATCCTTCGCAAGAAGAGATTGACGCCTGTGCCCCATTCTTTCCAGAGAGCGAGCTGTCGGATATCATCTATGCTGCTACCTGCCTATATGCAGATGCTATTCTGATAACAAATGATCATCACTTTGCCAAAATTAAAAAATCTGACTTGGTAGAGGTCTGGAGCAATACCAAAGCCATAAAAATACTCCTCGACGGATTTGGCGATTACAGAGACGACTGACGAAATGGACAAAGTAATCCCTGGCTCCTTCAATCGAGAATCACTTTCCTCCTTCGGTCCGCGGCTCAGCCTGTGCGCGCCCCTGCCCCCAAGCTAGAGCCGATGCCGGGGAGCCCCAAGCCGGGGCCCGCCGGACAAGCGAGGCCGGGCGAGGGCAAGCAGGTTCCAAATGGCTGACCGGCTATTTGCCAGCTATTTTTCTGCTCCGCTCCCTGTAATGTCCCGAACCAACCTTCAAGAACCTCGCTCAGGAAACGAATGACACTGCTGGCAGCCGTCAGCCAGAGCCTAATGGGCAGCCGAACATGTTCATTAAAAGGAAATGCTTTAAGAAGGATCTATTCCTACCATATATCATGATCAAGCTAGGTGATTACTGCGAAGATGATGCGAAAGATCTCATAACCAGCCTACGCAAGGCCAGAGTCAAGTGCGATACGCGAATTAATTTTGTGATTGATCACTTCAAGGTGGATTGCATAGAGGGTAGGCTTTCCGAACTGCGGGAAGTATTGAAGGACACCCAAAAAATAGAACAAGTAATAGCAATTTTAAAATCAGTTCTTGCCCAGAGACCCAACCCCGACGATTTCAAAGAGTTATTTCTCAAGGAATACAATCCTTTAAGAGAGAACGAAAAAAGCCAAATTGCCGAGATCCTCAATAAGGTATCAGGCAATTTTCAGGCTCTGGATGATGATGATAAGAATAAAATCAATCAAATATTTTTAAAAGCCTCCGATGAAGAGCAATCATATTATGAAGCGAGAAGCATCCTTCATCGAAATAAGATAGAAATCGGGGAAGAGATAGCAGGCCGTCTAGAAGATCCCATTATCCGAATCACCAGAGATTTAAAAGAACTGGGAATAGCAAGAGACCATCCCCTGGCAAAACAGACCGTCATCATTTCAGCACAAAAGAGGATGGATGTTTTTATCGATGAGTTTTCCACCATCCTTGCCTTGCAGGGCAACTTTAATCATGATTTTTTTAATAAGTTTCCTGCGGAATGCAGCAAAATTTCTGTCTTAGGATCGCTCTTGAGTGATTTGTCCGCCAGACCATCCTCCGGAAAATTAAGTATGAATGAGTTCGCTGACAGATGTGCCAAAGAATTTGATACTAACGGAAATCTCATGATTGCTGATTTTCAGGAATATGCGGCTGATCTGGCTAGAATTATTGAGAAGAATGGAATAGTGAAGGTAAAAGGGGATTCCATTAAATGGAAAAGTTAGCGATGGCCTTGGTCTTATGATCCAGTTAGCTGCCTATCTCTAGATCATGGGAATCACCTAAGGCTTGGGAAAAACTTCTGGATTGATCTACTTCCGGGCTCCAGGACTTTTAACCACCATTCACAATTGGTGTCAGGCCGCGAGTGGGCAGAGTGGCACGCTTGCTGCAACTGGTTGACAGGCCCGCTCCCATCCCTGCCACAGCAAAAATCGCCATTCACGAATCCCGCGCCCATAAGCGAGTGCCCTTGCCGGGACCCCCCCGCCGGGGCCCCCGGGCGGCCACCTCGCAGGGCTGCCAGGCCGGGAGGGCCAGGCGCCAGCAATCTCCGGTTGGCCGGACGGGCCTGCATGAAGGTTATTTTCATAAGACAATGCAGAAACCGATGCAGAATTCTCCCAATTATATAATAGCTGCCCACCGCATCAACCCCAGGCTCGATCGCCGCATGGGGGTCCCGGCAGGAGAGCATGCTTGAAGCAGCATCTGCTAGAATGAGTGAGCCCAAGCTAAATAATTCCCTTTGCCCTCAGAGCAGATTTCATCTCGGCCACATCACCTTTCAATTCAATAATGTCGCTCTTGTCCAGAACCTTGTCCATCTTATCGTTTAAGCTCCGGTTCATGTCCTTGATCTCAAAAAGGGTTTCGTCCTGTTTGCCGAGCATTTGGTCCTGTTTGTTACAAATTGAAGTAAGCAGATCTCTCATGTCTTTCAATACGCCAATTCCTTCATCAAGGCGAGAGTCGGTCTCCCTCGTTCCGACAAGTTTGTAAAAGCTGCCAAATTCGCCACAAGGCTGTGAATATATTTTTTCAATAGAAGTGACTTGGATGAAGGTATTCCTTATATCTATAGATCCCTCAAATAATTCCATCTTTTCTTCATCGCCCTCTGCAATGATCCGAACTCTTCCATCGCTCAGGTTCTCGATTATCCCTGTTATTCCCAAGCAATTGGCTAACTGAATAACCTTAGCCCTATAGCCTACCCTTTGGACTCGGCCTGAGACATATGCAGTGAGCCGCTTCATCGAATACATCTCATATCTTTTTGTATTTGGCTTTTCCTATCATATTACTGGTTGGCCTTCCTGGTGCCCGCCCGCGTGCCCATGCAAGCCCGCGAGCGAGCGGTGCTTCCGGGTCCCAGTCCTCCTGGCCGCCACCTCACAGGGCTGCCAGGCCGGGAGGACGAGCAGAGCACTGGCTCTGAATGTCTGATCGGCTATCCCGGTGCCCCAAAGCAATTAGCCCTGACAGGAAGCCCGCACGGCGAGGCTCGCTGGGCAGGCGATCTCTCGGCAAGCCCGGCAAGATGTTTTTTCCTTCCTTTTTCAGGACTGTCGTCTTATGCCTGGACAGACCGAGAGAATTAAAAAAATATATCGATGCTATATTCCAGTTTCAGCTTCTCTTTCTCAGAGATATAAAGGCCAGGGACAGGAGTCCAAGAGCTGCAGCCATAAAGCCGAATCCAGGTGTCGATGTTGGCAGCTGCTCCGCGGCCTCTGCAGCTTTTTTGGCTGCCTCTTCCGCCTTGGTGGTCATCTCCCCTGCGGCCTCGGCCTTTTCTTCAACCATCTTTGCCGCTTTTGCTATCGCATCCGCACCAGGTGTGGCATTGGTCATATTCTGTACCTGTCGGGCTGCCGATTCAACCTGCCCTGTGGCCCCACTTGCTTCTTTTGCAGCCTGTTCCAACTGCTGCACCATTTTTGAGATATTCCCTGAGCCATTCTGTGAGCTTGCCGTGCCAATAGCCAGCATAAGCACCATTGCTGCTGCCAAAATCACTCCTAGATTCTTCATAAAACATGCCTCCGAATCTCTGACAATGAATAGAATATGATATATAGCTGATGGATGATTGATCTCAAAGCGCTTCTGTCCGCAGGCAACTCTGGGTCGCTCCCCCCACCGATTGCCGATCTATCCGAACAGATTTGCCATCCTGTTCCAGCAAAAATTTGAGGTATGAGGGATGGAAATCAGGACATCTCTTCTTTGATCTTCGATCCCCCCGGAGGCAGGAACTGCACTATCTGATCCACCGAGGCCACCGACTTTAGAAATGCCCTATCCTCCACCTTATCCGAGAACTGCCTGTAGATCCTCTTGGCCAGGTCGTCGGCATTGAACTCGCCGGGTTCTATCTCCAGCACTGGATCGGCCTTGGGCTTGACCGCAGAAACCGGTCCGCCTATCAAAATGCCTTCCGATATGCCCACAGCCAGTCCCAGTGGTGTGTCCTTGAAGTAAGTCCTCTCCCCGCGAATGACGAAAGCGCCCTTCTTTAAAAACTGACCCGGCTCGGCTGTCTTGCTCACCTGATCCCCTTTTACCATATAGCAGTCCGCCGCGGCCAGCCCAGCCTTCCAGGAAGACGAATAGCTCACCGCAAAAGCCGCCGCCTCCTGAATGGTGCTCTCAGGAATTGCCTCTCCCTCGGTCTTGATAACCGTCAGCGGCGCTCCGGGAGCATCGGTGTGCAGAGCCAGGTCCCGCCGCTCCAGATACTTGGTATAGATCTCCTCGTTGCTCTCTGCGTCCCTGCCCCCCAGCACCAGAAATCCTTCTGAGGAGAAGAACCAGCGAAACCTCTCATACCACTTGGGCTTTCTCCGCCGGTGCACCGCCGCAGGCTGAGCCTTGCGGCGAGTGGCTCCTCCCGCCCTGAGCTGCTCGGTTATGGCCATGGCCTCCCGGGCTCCTGCCGCCTTCCGGGATAGCTCTTTGGCTCGCTCATAGTATTTCTGAGCATTCTGGGCCACAGTGAGTGCGGCATCCAGCTCCAGGTCGGTCTCCTCCAGAGTGACCCTCATCTTGCCCTGGCCGTCCAGGCTGAGGATAAACCTGGCCTGGGGCAGGTCGCTGCTGCTGATCCTCTCCCAGATCTGGTTGTAGGAGAAGCCCTTCTCCCGGGCCCTGGCCACCACCTGGAGGATGCCGTCAACACTGCTGTAGATCTGATAGATGTGCTCGCCCTTGGCCACCAATTCCCTCTCCTTGGCCTCGAAATCCGCCACCGCCGCCCTCTGTAGCTCTATTCTTTTCTCCAAAGGATCCTTCTTCTCTTCTTTTGGCTCGGCTTCTACAAAGAAGGCATCCATAGCCTCGCTCAATGTGGGATAGCGTCGCATTTCCAGGCCGTGATAGATCTTGAGAGGACGGGGAAGGACGTCCACCGGCTCACCGTTTTCCAGGACTATATGAGGATCAAGGGTCTGATTTGAGAAGACCTCTTGCAGGGCCTGGTGCACCTTTTGCCGCTCAGTTTCGTCCAGATCTGCTGCCGGTTTGCTCTTTTCCACACCCGCCAGCAGGCATACCTCCTCGGCATAGGTTCCGCTCATATTCAGTCCCCGCACCAGGGATCGCACCAGATCCTGGCCGGCAGCAGAAAGCCAGTTGGATAGGTCAGGAAGAGATATGCTCTGTGGATCAAGTTGGCCGGGATGGTAGAGGTACTTCTCCCCGGCGACCATCTTGCTGCCCCTGTAGACCGTCTTCTTGAGAAGGGAGAGGATGGTACGGCTCTCATCCAGGAGAAGCATGCTGCCTTTGGGAAATAGCTCCACCACCAGAATGTGGCGAGAGCCGCTTCTCTCTACCACTATCTCCATGACCCTATCAAAATCATGCTGCTGGATCTGCACGATCCTGCCGCCGCTGAGACGGCTTCTGAGCATTGTGGGAAACTGGGGAGGCGTCTTGGAGGCGGGACGATCTGTCCGGGTGATATTCACCCTCCTGCCGGCCACCAGCAGAAGATCCAGGCGGCCCTCGGCTGGGGAGGCCACCGAG
>DAWB01000133.1 GCA_002505805.1 Methanosaeta sp. UBA80
CCACCACCATCACCGCCCGATCGCGAGCCAGTTCTTGCAGGATGCGGGCCACATTGATGCGCTGGTAGATGTCGAGGTATGGGCTTATCTCGTCAAAGAAATAGAAGCTGGCATCGCGTGCTGCCGCAGCGGCTATGGCCACCCTCTGCAGCTCTCCCCCGGAGAGGCTGGATATCTCCCGCTCCAATAGCCCATCCAGGGATAGCCTTGCCACCAGATGGGACAGAGCCCCACGCTCATCCGTCTTCTCCAATAGCCCCCTTACCCTGCCGGAATAGCTCTTGGGGATGCGGTCCACATACTGGGGCTTGTAAGAGGTCCGGACACCTTTATCCGCCACCTTCTTCAGATAGTCGCCCAGGGCGCTGCCGGAAAACCTCTGGAAGACATCCTCCCAGGAGGCATCCTTTCCCAAATTGGGCCGCAGCACTCCAGAGAGAATGGATACGGCAGTGCTCTTGCCTATGCCGTTGGGACCCAAGAGGCCTGTGACCCGCCCGTTCACAGGCACGGGCAGGCCGTAGAGGGCAAAGCCGTTCGGACCATATCTATGCACCGGATCCTCCATCTCCTCCGGGAGGTTGGTGATATTGATGGCCTTGAAGGGGCATTTGCGCACGCATATTCCGCAGCCCACACAGAGGTTCTCGGTGATCAGCGGCTTGCCGTCCACAAAGACTATGGTCTCGTCTCCGGTGCGCACGGGCGGGCAGAAGTACTCGCACTCTTTGGAGCACTTGCGGGGCTGGCATCGATCGCGGTTGATGATGGCAATCCTCACTCTACCACCCTCAGTTGAGCAGAAGGGTCCAGGTGACCAGCCAGAGGTCTACTACCATGAACTCCACATAAAACCAGTCTTTGGTCTTGAAGCTGTCTGCATCTATATTCAGGAAATTATAGGTATGCTTTTGGATGAGAAATGTGACCAAGATAATAGATAGCATCACGAAATGCCAGGGATATGGGGCCAGGGCATCGCCTGCATGGTAGCAGGCAAAGCCCGCCGCTGTACCCAGTACGGAAGGATAAACAGTCTTGATTATACCATCAACTCGATTCTTTCTACGCTCGGATGCAATGGTGGACTTGGATTTAGACGGCTGCTTGGCTATCTGCTCCGCAGCCGCTCTATTGCTCTCGGCGGGTGAGAGCTGCTGGCCCGGCTTGTTGCCGGCTTTCTTATCTTTCTTGGCCATCCCTCCCCAGGATTTCATTATATGATAATAGCGTTTTGNNCCGGGAAAAGTCCAAGTACTATAACTTAGAAGAGCTTTAGCATGTGTATGTCGTAGCCGATGCTTCGGTGTTTATCTGGGGCAAGAGACCAGCAGGAGAGCTGATCACCGTCCCGGCGGTGGAAGCTGAGCTCAAGGATATCCGGACCAGATCCCTGCTTGCCATCTTCGAGGCTAGGGTGGAAAGCCCCTCGCCCCAGGCACGAAAGGCAGCGGAAAAGGGGGCACGAGAGACGGGAGACATCCGGGCGCTCTCTGCTGCCGATCTGGATGTCCTGGCCAAAGCCCTGGAGTACAGTGGAGTTCTCGCTACTGACGATTATGCTCTACAAAATGTAGCTCTTCACCTCGGCCTGAAGATCGAGCCCATAGGGCAGCCCAGGATAAAGAGAATAAGAAAGCACATCCAGAGATGCAGGGGCTGCGGCAGCAGGTTCGAGGGGATTGCCTGTCCTGATTGCGGAACTCCTGCCCCCAAGAAGAAGAGGTGCATACAGAATGAAAAATATTGAGACTTTGATGAAGAAGGCATCGGAACTGAAGGCGGAAGGNNCTGGTAGAAGGCCAGATCTCCGAAGAGTTGAATATATCCAGCGAGACTGTAACCTGGCTGCTGACTCATGCCGAGAAGGCCAGCACATCTCCCGGCCCCAAGGATATCTCCGTGGACTGGTCCATGATAGGCAAGAGCGCCTTCCGTCTCAGCCATGTCTCCGAAGCCCTCTCCGATATCATTTATGATACTCTGGACGAGAAGGACTGTGGCGTGGATGTGGTTGTTGGCATTGCCCTTTCCGGCCTGCCTCTGGCCAGCATGGTGGCAAACAGCCTGGCGGCTGACCTGGCGGTCTACACTCCCAGCAAGCAGATGCTGACCCAGGAGAGCGGCAAGGCGAAGGGCAATCTGAGCGCCAACTTCTCCAGCGTTATGGACAAGGAGTGCATCATCGTCGATGATGTGGTGACCTCGGGAAAAACCCTGGAAGAAGCAGTGGAGTATCTGGATGAGCATGGGGCTCAGATCAATGCCATCGCCGTGCTGATCGATAAAAAAGGAACCGATGAGATAGCAGGAGTCCCCGTGGTATCTCTGCTCAAGGTCTTGAGGGTCAATTAGCTCTGGCTTTTGGGGTGGGAAAAGGCGGAGATGGCAAGCGCCGGCTATCTCCTTTTCCATTCTCTTTCCGCTCTCCTATAGATCAGGATCTCTTTTTCCGGTTCCTCGCTGTATTGTGTGGGTGGGCTTGAATTCTGGGGTCTGACCAGAAATTCCAAG
>DAWB01000077.1 GCA_002505805.1 Methanosaeta sp. UBA80
GTGGTGGCGGAGGAGATGGGCTGCTCTGTCATCTATGAGTACGATGTGAGGGTGGCCGGAATTCACCGCCTCTTCCCCTGCCTGGAGAGGATAGCCGAGGCCGATGCCCTGGTGGTGGCCGGGCTGGTGGAGGCCCCGGTGATCGGCCTGCCTGTCTCCACCGGCTACGGCCTGGGCGGAGGCGGAGAGGCGGCCTTATACTCCATGCTCCAGTCCTGCTCCGTCCTCACCGTGGTCAACATTGATGCCGGTTTTGTGGCCGGGGCCTATGCGGCGAAGATAGCCAGGTGGAAGGCGATTAATCGGAAATAATGAGGTTAAGTAACCGTTTTTGATAAATGGGGAACTTTTCCAGATAAAGCTGCGTTATATCTTTGAGGTCTACAGCCGCTTATTCGATAACTGCATGATCGTACAGGGCTTAAGATCTTGGAGACCAATACGCATAATAGGTCGCTATGGATTCTTATAATTTTATAAAAATATTAATTGTCTGTTGTCTCTACAGACCAATCCTCTGCGGTTAAGCCTATCGTTTCAAGTGCCTGATAACATAGACGCTGAGTGGTTTTTGCCGATAAATGATCCACTTCCACAAATGCTCCATTTTTCAGCGGCCTAGCCAATTTGAATTTTTTATCGTCCCAATTAATAAAACTCGGAAAGTGCTTGATTAATTCAAGGAATTTTTCGGGTTCATCTTCAGCTATTATATTCATTGTTACTTCTAAGACTTCTTTCCAAGAAGAGACTTTTACATTTTGACCTAAGAATTTCAAGATTCTAGGTGTCTTTCCCGTATAGCTACTCTTTTCAATTATCTTCGAGTTTTCATTTCCAAAATATGGCCATATTTCTAGAGCTTTATCTGCTAAATTCTCAGATCTAGATTCGATATCTTCTTTGGTCCATTTGTTAATGTCACTAAAATATTTATTCATTTCTAAATGACTATTACTATAATAAGGCTTCTTTTGTTCAAAGCTTCCATTTGAGATCTCTGGATTGTATGCAGTTAATGTAAGATTCCCGATTGTATGGAGCAATAGATTGTGCGTCTTCTCCCAATCATCTCCTAAATGGTTCCTCCAATATTCAGTTAGTTTTTGTGGCATTATATGCTCTATGTCCAATCCAGTGAAATCAATTTTCTCCTTGTGAGCATATGATTCTTCTAAGGTCTCAAGAATTAGCTTGGTTTTAATTGCCCTGTCACTGGCTCCATAGAGTTTAGTGTCCTTTAATCTCTCTTTGAATTCAATATCGTTGGGATATCCTTTATTTTGCAGAAGGAATTTTGCACCTTCAATAAAATCATGAAATCCACTATTTTGTATCTGCAGATTTAATGGAGAAAATATCTTATTTAACTGATTTGTAGGGATATTACATATGAACCGCCTAATAATAAAATTTTCTAGAATATTTAGAATATCTTCAAATTGCTCTAAATTTATCTTTCCGGAAGAATAGTTATTGTAGCAATTTAATAAAAAAGGATATGTTGTAGTTACTTGCAGCCTATTCAAGCGTGATAAACCTCTTTTTAATTCCGGCACATCTTCCTTTTCAGGATTCATAATTCTTTCATAATATTCTGAAAATCGTTTAAGATCCTTAAGCCAGTCAATAACGTCTCCCTTGCTTGTGATCTCTTTTAAGATAAAATATATATCATTTTGTCTGACTATTGTACCTTCTTTCATGATATAATGTCTAATAAATTCAGTTAAACTATCCCCCAAAGCGTCCTGCATTGGTTTCCAGTATTGACGATGGATAGCTTCTTGTTGATCTATATGTATACGCATAAAGAAGTAATTCCTAATTAGGTCTGCTTGAGAAAGAGGCTTGCCCTTAGCATTTAGACTCTCGAAGACTAAATAAGGATTATCATTCACATCCAACAAAATACTGATGACTGACAAATTATTTGTTATTACTTTTTTTAATGTTTCTTCTTCAAAGCCACTTTCGGATAATTTCCTTGAAAAAAATCTGTATGCATTTATAATTTGATTATGGTCGTCCATAGCGGAGTCTCTTATGAGTTTTTCAAAATAGGTTCTATCTATCTGAGTTGGTAAAAGCTTAAAATAATCAGTTTCTTTTTTATACGGATTGACTAATAGAGTATTACGGATTTCTTCAGCCAATTCTTGTTTGCCTTTTGCAATAGCATTATCACGTAATATTGCTAATAATACAAATATAGTAGTGAGACGCTGCTGACCATCTATAAGCAAATATTTTGTAACACCTTCAGGAACTGATCTTGTCGGTAAAGTGACTATGGATCCCATGAAATGAGTACGTGGATTGGAATCTTCACATAATTCTTTTAAATCATCCCATAATCGCCCCCATTGATCCTTTTCCCAGCTATATGGACGCTGAAAAAGGGGAACAACATATTGTTTTGTACCCTCGAGAATTGGCTGGAGTTTTGTCTCATTAGCATTCATTTGGATCTTCCCACTTTTTGTCTAGCCATTAACTCTATCAGGTATATATANNTTATCAATGAGTGATTCTCTGAGACTTTAGGAGCATCTATTAGCTTTCCGATCCATGGACATGACATCGCTCGGAATTCTCATTATTCGATAAAAATTAACCTTGATTATTCTCAAAGCACCAAAAAAGATCTTTTTGGTAGCTAAGGCATTGATCGAGTTTGTCTGACTCACGTCCCGCAGCTCTCCCCTTCCTCCCCCTCCTGCTCCTGCCTATGCTTGGCATCCTCCGGCCTGATCTTGCCCGTCTTGATCCAATAGTCCTCTATGGCGGCATGCAGAGCATCCGCCCCCAGATTGGAGCAGTGCATTTTCTGGGGGGGCAGGCCACCCAGTTCATCGGCCACATCGTCCCGGGTGATCTTCATGGCCTCCTCCAGTCTCATTCCCTTGGCCATCTCCGTGACCATGCTGGATACGGCAATGGCCGAGGCGCAGCCGAAGGTCCTGAACTTAATGTCTTCCACCCTGTCCTCTTTTACCTTGATGAATATCTCCATGAGATCACCGCAGACCGGATTTCCCACCTTGCCGTATCCGTCCGGGCTTTCTATCTCCCCCACATTCCTGGGATTCATGAAGTGATCCATGACCCTCTTGGAGTAGCTTATGCCTGCCATCTTCATCTCACCTTGTTCGTCTTGAGCGGAAAGTGCGAGCCCTCTGGCCCATCTGCGTTTCTTGTTTTAATAGATTGCAAAGCTCTTATATAGACTTGCTTCTATATAGAAAGGTATCACTATAAAATAGCCGGCAGGGCAAATTCATAATAATATCATCCATGGGGGAGATATAATTGAACGATTTTTCCACTCTCATCGGGGGCATAGCCGGAGACGGCATAAATGAGGCCGGCCTGACCGCATCCCGCCTACTGTCCCGTCTGGGCTTCAGCATTTACATGTACTACGATTACCCTTCGCTCATCCGGGGCGGCCACAACTTCTCCTTGATCCGGGCCTGCCGGGGCAGGGTCCTCACACATACCGATGCTGTAGATGTGCTGATCGCCCTGAACCAGGAAACAGTTGAAAAGCATCAGCACAGGCTGAAGGAGAACTCCTTTGTCATATACGATGCAGATAAGGTCAGCCCGGAGGGCCTGGCCGGAAAAGGATGCGGCCTGGCCGTATCCTCCATCCTCAAGCAGGCCGGCGCGCCGGCCATCATGAAGAACAGCTGCATTCTGGGAGGATACTGCAAGGCGGTGGGCATAGGCTGGCCGGTCTTAGAGGAGACCCTGAGAAAGCATATGCAAAAGAAGCTGGAGCTGAACCTCCTGGTGGCCCGGCAGGGTTTTGAGCAGGCGGAGCACTTCTGCCAGATTAAGGATATCATCAGCACCGGGTCCGGATCCGGGACCGGATCATCAGAAGCTTCCCCGCCTCCCCGGCCCCTTCTCACCGGCAACCAGGCCATCAGCCTGGGGCTGATCCGGGCCGGCCTCGGCGCTTATGTGGCCTACCCCATGACACCATCCTCCAGCGTGCTGGACCTCATGGCCAGCTATGCCGGGGACTTCGGCCTCAAGGTGATCCATCCGGAGAGCGAGATCTCTGTTATGCTCATGGCCCTGGGCTTCTCTTATGCTGGGATCAAATCCGCAGTGGGAACCTCTGGAGGCGGCTTCTGTCTCATGACCGAGGGCCTGAGCCTGGCGGGCATGGCCGAGCTGCCGGTAGTTGTGGTCATGGCCCAGAGGGCTGGCCCTTCCACCGGCCTTCCCACATACACCGCCCAGGGTGATCTGCATTTTATTCTTCACGCCGGCCAGGGGGAGTTTCCCCGGCTGGTGGTGGCACCGGGAGATGTCGATGAGGCCTATATCTGGGCGGGGAGGGCTCTGAACCTGGCCTGGAAATATCAGNNGAGCGAGAGCCTCTACAGCTTCGATGGAGATCTGGCCGGCAAAGCGAAAGAGGAGCCTATAATGCTCTGGGATGGAAATGGAACATACAAGCGCTATCTTCAGACGGAGGATGGCGTCTCACCTCTGGCCTTCCCTCCTCAGAAGGGGCAGGTGATAAAGACGGACAGCTATATGCATGACCAGCAGGGGATAACCAGCGAGGATGCTGGCCTCACCAGGGAGATGAGCGAGAAGCGCCGGAGAAAGGGCCAATCTCTGGCCAGAGAGATGGAGGAATATGAGACAGTGAAGGTTTATGGCCAGACATCAAGCAAGACCGCTCTCCTCTGCTGGGGGTCCAATAAAGGAGTGTGTGTGGAGGCTGCAGAGAGGCTGGGCCTGCGGGCGGTACAGGTGCTGGCCCTCTCGCCCTTCCCGGAAAAGAGGCTGATAGAGGCCCTGCAGGGTGTGGAGAAGCTGCTGGCGGTAGAGTGCAACTCTGCCGGACAGCTGGCCGATCTGGCTGCATGCTACGGCATTAAGGTCGATGACCGGATCTTAAAGTACGACGGAAGGCCGTTTTCCCGGGAAGATCTTCTCCATAATCTGGGAGGTGCAGGCATATGAATCCCNNCACCTGGTGCCCCGGCTGCGGCAATTTCTCCATCCTCGGCGCTATGAGAGCAGTTCTGGCTGAGCTGGACGGGGAGGGATTACCGCTGGAAAATGTGGTCCTGGTCTCCGGAATAGGCTGCCACGCCAAGATCGTGGACTACCTCAATGTAAACAGTTTCTATTCCATTCATGGACGGACCATACCCGTGGCCACGGCGATCAAGATAGCCAATCCCGATCTGAAGGTGATCTGCTTTTCCGGGGACGGAGACAGCCTGGCCGAGGGTCTGGAGCATCTCATCTTTGCCGCCAAGAGGAACATCGATATCACTTTGATATTGCATGACAACCGGGTCTACGGCCTGACCACCGGCCAGTACACCCCCACCTCTCCCTCCGGCTTTCGGGGTCGGTCAACCCCAGCCGGAGCGGTCGAGCCGCCCCTCAATCCCCTGGAGCTGATGCTCTCATCCGGAGGGACCTATATCGCCCGGGGCTACAGCCACGGCATTGAGCAGCTGCAGCGGCTGTTCAAAGAAGCCATTCTTCATAGGGGCTTCTCCTTTGTGGATGTGCTCCAGGTCTGTGTATCATATCATAATCTCTATGAGAGCTACAACCAATGGACCTATGTGGTTGAGGACAACGATCGGAGCAGCTTTGAGCATGCCCAGAAGATCATCCGGTCCTGGAATTACAATCGCTCCGATCTGCCCATACCTCTGGGCTGCTTTTATCAGATTGATGCCCCTCGCTTTGATCAGTCCTTTTCATCATACCGGCCTGGCCAAAAGGAAAGGGAGAGCAAGATCGAGGAGATCCTGGAAAATTTCATCTAGGAAGGATATCATGTTATTATGGCAGTAAGGAGTGAGCTAAGCAATGGATAAATATGTCTGTACGGTCTGCGGCTACATCTACGATCCGGAAAAAGGAGATCCTACCTCAGGAATCGCCCCGGGAACCTCATTTGAGAGCCTTCCTGAGGACTGGATCTGTCCTGAATGCGGGGTGGGCAAAGAGCAGTTTGAAAAGATGTCATAATTGGGGATGACATTGGCTATCAAGGAAGGGTTTTATCATGCTCAGCGAGAAGATGAATGAGGCATTGTGCCAGCAGGCCAATAGAGAGCTGTATTCCTCTTATCTTTATCTCTCCATGTCCTACTATTTTGAATCCATCAAGATGGAGGGATTCGCTCACTGGATGAGGCTGCAGGCGGGCGAGGAGCTGGTTCACACCATGAAGATGCTGGACTATGTTGCCGGCAGCGGCGGCAGAGCCCGGATGCTGGCGGTGGAGGCGCCCCAGTCAGACTGGGGCTCGCCCTTGCAGGCCTTCCAGCACGTCTGGGAGCACGAGAGGATTGTCACCGGGCTCATCCATGCCCTGGTGGGGGTGGCAGAGGAGGAGAAGGACGGGGCCACAGGCCAGTTTCTGGAGTGGTATGAGAAGGAGCAGGTGGAAGAGGAGGAGTCCTCGGACGAGGTGCTGAACCTGGTCAAAGCAGCGGGAGAGGATATAGCGGCTCTGGCTGCGTCGGACAAGAAGCTGGGAGAAAGAAGGTTCAGGTTCCCCCGGGGATTTGAGATATTTCCCTATATCGGCGTGAAGCAATAAAAATAGCAGAGCATATACTACGTCACTTCTCCCTCCTCTTTTTCCGGATGAGACGCGGCCACCAGCACCTGGGATGGAGCAATATCCCTTATCTCCACATAGGCCATACCATCCCGTCTCTTTACCGTAAGCTTGGAGCCCTTTTGGTAAGCTCTCGCCTGCCTCCTGGACCGGCTGGCCAGCTGGGCCGAGTTAAAGACCACAGTCATTTCCTCTTTGCCATCGCTCTGGTTCAGGATGCCGTCCACCAGCACATCAGCGCTGCGGGATTTGCCGCCATGGGAGTTGAAGAGGCAGAGCATCTCCTCATCATCCAGGATGCGTGACCAGGCAACGATCTGTCCCTCGAGGCGCTCTCCTCTTGCCGTCACATAGCCAGCCCCATAAAAATCGAATCGGTCCAGTCCATCTTCCGGCAGGGCCATCTGGCGCAGGTACTGCCTTCCATGGCGCAGCGCCGGAAAGGCCTGCCGGAGCCCGGCCATGGCTGCAATATTTCTGTAGACCGGGAACCTGGGATCAAAGCAGTGANNGGCCCGAAGCCGGGCAGGCTCTCATCTCTTCCGGAGGCATGGCTGGAAATCCCGCCCAGCCGGGGATGCTCCGGTCCGAACATAGCCTCTCGAAGATAGCGATCTGATCTCCTCCACTCTGGCAGCCACATCCGCTCCTCTTCCTCCGGTCCAGCCAGGGCCTGCTCGGTGCCGTAGTAGATGCAGGGGATGCCCAGGGTGAAGAGCTGCAAAGCCAGGCCAGCCACAACCTGGGCCTCTGAAGCGGCATAGGCTGAAAAGCGCACCTTCTCCCCGAAGACGTGATCATGATCATCCAGGACAGAAACATGCTGGTTTCCCAGGTTTCGATGCGATCCCAGGGCCACATCGGAGCGGAAGCCCCGGAAGTAGGCTCCCGGATGGACCAGCCCCTTGGCCACGCCGCCCAGAACCTCCCGCATCTCTCCGATATCCAGGGCAGCATTGAGGTTTCGGTCCAGAGCTTCCAGATACCTGTTGGCAGCCCAATCGCCCCCGGCGATCTCGCCCACCAAAAAGAAGTTCTCTTTGCCCAGATTGGCGGCAAACTCCTTGATGCTGCCGCAAAAGCTCCTTCCCTGCTCGAAGGATACATGCTTTAAAGTATCGATTCTAAAGCCGTCGCAGTCGGTGAGAGCCATCCAGTACTTGTAGCATCTGGCTAGGTCGCTCAGGAGGCCGGGAGAGTCTAGGTTGAAATCCCTCAGGCTCTTGAAATCGGATCGCTTGTGCTCTGCCCAGGCGTCCTCTATGCTTCCCGCTCCAAGATTGCCGCTGCCTGCCCTGGTGTAGCGCTCCCTGTCCTGAAGCTCCTGCGGCCATACTCCGTCCTCCCGGCCGGAAATATATTCTACTGCTTCCCCCGCCTCATCTCTCCAGGACCCGAACTGATATCTATCGGTGGTATAGGCGGCCTCATGGACGCCACCAGGTGTTTCCGCTGGATAGAGCCAGTTGCATCCGGAGTGGTTGAAGATTATGTCCAGGATGATGCGCATGCCCCTCTTATGAGCCTCGGCCACCAGCCCCGTCAGATCCCTTCTGCTGCCGAATCTCGGATCGACATCCAGAAAGTCCTGCACCCCATAGCCATGATAGCTGCCCTCGTGGGCTCGCTGGCGGAAGACGGGGCTGAGCCACAATGCAGTGACCCCCAGGCTCTTCAGATATCCCAGCTTTGATTGCACTCCCTTGAGGCTTCCTCCCTGCCAGCGGGAGGAGCCGGACTCCGCCCAGAGCTGCCAGCTCCAGGGCATCCCTCTTATATCCGGCCGCGCGGCGGGCAGTTTTGAGCGGTCCAAGAGCTTGCGATCCCTCTCCCTGCCGTCGGAAAAGCGGTCCACCAGAAGAAAATATAAAACCTCACCCCTCCAGTCCACAGGAGAGGGATGGTACTCCTGGCGACGGGGCAGGGTAACATCATCGTCGATGCTCTGCGGCCGATCTCTGTCCAGAGCTCTTTCCATAAAAGTCATAAAATATCATCCTCACTTCATTTGAACATTGAGAGCTTTACCGTTATCAATAGGCTTGAAGCCTATTCTATTCAGTTTCAACTTATTATGTTGTCATTATAGCATAAACATATTGCCATTGGCTGGTTTGATTAGATGAATCTGAAGGCCGGAGAGCCGGAGACAAAAACTAAAATACCAGGAAGATCTTGCATCGAGTGGTGAAAGAAATGAATAAGATACTGGCAATTCTGCTCGCGGGCCTGCTCATGATCACGGCCACCGCAACAATTGTCTATGCCGAAGAGGAAGAAGAGGGAGCCGAAGTGGCTGAGGAGAATGAGACCGAAGAGAACGAGACCGAGGAGGAAGAAAGCGTACCGGGCTTTGAGATTGCTCTAGCTGCCGCCGGTCTGGGAGCGGCTCGCCTGCTCAGATATCGAAACAATTAAGGTCTATCTGCCGCATAAAAAAGCGCATGGATTTTGCTTTCTTTCCTGCGGTTGATCTGCGCGGCGGCA
This sequence comes from Methanosaeta sp. UBA80, assembly GCA_002505805.1. GTDB lineage: Archaea > Halobacteriota > Methanosarcinia > Methanotrichales > Methanotrichaceae > Methanothrix. Next base: position 9,110 of record DAWB01000077.1, read on the forward strand.
AATGCGTACAGCTGGTGGGGGGCGTTCCGGGCACCGAGGTGGTGGCCTTGGACGATCCCTTATTCCAGGCGGAGCGCTGGGTGGCGGAAGGGGCTGACCATCTTCATATAATCGATTTGGATGGAGCTATTTTAGGAAAAAGAATCAATGCCCCCATATTGAGGCAGATGGTGAGGAAGCTGGACCTCTTCATCCAGGTGGGCGGAGGCATAAGAAGCGAGGAGGATGTCTCAGAAATTCTCGATATTGGGGTTGACCGGGCCATACTGGGAACGGCTGCTCTTAGAGAGCCGGATATTGTCTCCCGTCTGGCCGATAGGCACGGAAAGGAGAGGATCATGGTGGCCCTGGATGTGAAAAAGGGTGATGTGACGGCCGAGGGCTGGCAGAGGCAGATGGGACGCAAAGCCGTAGAATTGGGGCGGCTATTTGAGGAAAAGGGAGCCGGATCGATTCTTTTCACCAATATCGATGTGGAGGGACAGCAGAAGGGGATCGATCTGGGTCCCACGCGGGATCTGGTCTCGGCGGTGGGAATACCGGTAGTTGCGGCAGGCGGGGTGACGGAGATCGAGGATGTCCTGGCCCTGAGGCAGGCCGGAGCAGCGGGAGCAGTTGCGGGCACTGCAATTTATACTGGAAAGCTCAGCGTGCACCGGATCCTGGAAGCCCTGAGGTGAATATATGAGAAAAGGATATGCAGAGAGTCTCTATCGAGATTGCCAGGCCGAGGCCGAGGTATATCTGGATGGAGTGGGTAAGGCCACAGTCAGTTCAGGCTCGGGTTTTCTGGACCATATGCTCACCGCCCTGGCCAGGACCTCGGGATGGGATCTCAAGGCCAGGAACGAGCCGGGCATCTATAAGATCGAGGCCCTGGGTGCAGCCATTGGCCAGGCCCTGGACAGGAGCCTGGGTGAGAGGCGGGGGATCAGGCGCTATGGCTCGGCCTCGGTTCCCATGGACGAGGCTCTGGCTGATGTGAGCCTGGACTTCAGCGGCCGGCCTTACCTCATCCTCTCGGGAGAGCTTAAGTGCGCCAGGATCGGGGACTTCGACACCGATCTTCTGGCTCCCTTCCTTGAGGCCCTGGCCATTGGTGCCAGGCTGACGCTGCATGTCCGCTTCTATGGAGAGAATGATCATCATAAAATAGAGAGCATCTTCAAGGCCCTGGGCCTGGCCGTTCGCCTGGCGGCGGCAAAGGGTGGA
>DAWB01000104.1 GCA_002505805.1 Methanosaeta sp. UBA80
CGGCCCCAGCAAATAAAGAGGCGCTCCGTCGGTGAGATGCTTCATGGCCCGGACGGAGGTCTCAATCTCGTCGGCGGGCACATGCCCCGGTCCCTCCACCATGGCCTGGACTCCCACCTCCCGGGCCCGCTTCACCAGCTCGCCCAGCATGATGAACTCCATGTACTTGGCCCGGTCCGAGGCGTCCTCTATGCAGCCTGGCCGCAGGCCGTCGCCCAAAGAGAGGGTCAGGTCGTACTCCCGGGCCATTTCCAAAAGGTAGTCGTACTCCTGATAGTAGGGATTGTCCTCACCGGTCTCGCTGATGTACTTCATGGTCAGTGAGCCCCCCCGGCTGACCACGCCCATGATGCGGGGATCGTTTTTCAGCCGCTCCAGGCTGTTCTTATTAACGCCCACGTGGACAGTGACAAAGTCCACTCCGTCTTTGGCGTGCTTTTCCAGGGCGTTGAAGAAGCCCTGGCTGGTCAGATCTTTTTTCACTGCGGCATTGTATAGGGGGACGCTGCCCACGGGAACGTTGACCGCTTGCAGGATTTTGCGGCGCACCAGATCCAGGTCCCCGCCAGTGGAAAGGTCCATCACCGCATCCGCACCGGCCGCTACCGCAGCGCGGGCCTTTTCTACCTCGTCCTCCGTCAAGTCCAGGCTCTGGGAGGTGCCCACGTTCACATTGACCTTGACCGAGAGAGCCTCACCTACTCCCATGGCCATTTCCCCAGGGCTCTCCCGACGGATGTTTCTGGGGATCACCACTCTTCCCGCCGCCACCAGCCGGGCCAGCTTCTCCGGCTCGAGCTTCTCCTGTCGGGCCACACTTTCTATTTGAGGGGACAGGCGTCCCTTTTTTGCCTCTTCTATCAGCGTCATTGATACCAACAGATATATCGTAAGAGCTGCTTTGCTCTTGCTGGTGTTTATTTCATGGTGGAAGTGCATAAGGTTAGCGGTGCAGCCTTCGACGGCAATGTCTATCTGATACTGGATGAGCGGCCCATCCTTGTCGACGCGGGAATGATGGCCGCTCCGACGTTGAGGAACATCAAGAAGCTCATCGATCCCCAGAAGATAGAGATGATCGTCCTCACCCACTGCCACCACGACCACTCCGGAGCAGCGCCGGAGCTGAAGGCAGCTACGGGCGCCCGGCTCCTTTTGAGCGAGAAGGAGGTGGGGGCGGTGGGAGATGACCTGGCCTCGGTGGCCTATCTCTTCGGCCAGCAAGCACCGCAGTATGAGGTGGACCAGACGCTGAAAGAGGGCATGGTCCTTGACATAGGGGAGTGGAAGCTGGAGGTAATGGAGACGCCCGGCCACTCCCAGGGCAGCCTGTGCCTCTACGAGCCGCGGGCCAAGGTGCTCTTCTCCGGGGACACTGTATTTCCCGACGGCAACATCGGGCGGACGGACATGTACGGTGGGAGCACCCCCGATCTGGTGGCCTCCATTGAGCGGCTGACCGCTCTGGATGTGGAGATCATGTATCCTGGGCACATGGAGATCACGGGCAGAGATGTGAAAAGGCAGATAGAGATGAGTTTGAGGTTTGCCAAGAGCGTGCTTTAGGAAGAGTTGTGGAGGAATGACAGGATTGGAGCCTATCTTCTTCACCTCTTGAGGGGTTGATTCCTGAGATCTTTCAAGCTCTGCCTGCGTTTCTTCCTCCCGCGCTTTCGATTCTGATTTTATGGACCTTCGCAATCGCACTTGACTATTCCAACTATCTGGAGTCTCCGGAGAGTTGCGTAGAAGTCGCCTTCTGAAAAATCAGTTGCAGCCTATCGGAAATCCCGAATAGTTGCTTCAATCCTTGTTTTCGTGGAAGTCGCCCTCGGACTCTAATTTGCCGGAGAATTTCAGACCAACCGGCTACCGGCTAATTATCCCGGTTTGTTGGCTTCTAACATCTTCGAAAATCATGGGATTTAAGGCCAAGCGACTAAAAAATGAAGAGAATTTAGCACCTTTGATCCGGTGTCAATTCTGCTCCAAAAGTAACAATCAGTATTTAGCGTTGTCTAGTATCATTGGTTTCCGAGTATTTGCGCTCGTACTCGATTGCGCTAACAGGTTTCACCATAGACACGCTTATCGGTTGCGTCGTAGAATCGTATTCGGGGCCAACAAAGTTATATTTGTCTTGGAAATATAACTTTATATCCGCATGTGCGCGACAAACTGAAAAAGCCATATTTTCTGGTGCGCTTGTCCTCAAATCGGCTCCAAAGCAATCGTATCCCCGGCTATCAACAGAAATCCGATCCGAGCCATTCCCATGAATCTCAACCCAACCGCCAGACCCATCACATCTGCCATAGCTCAGCACCCAACTGGTACTATTGTCAGCGTTAACCTCAATTATCCACTCTCCACCAGAGGCAGTTCCTATCAATAATACCATCAAAGCTAATATCCCAGTTCTCATTTCATTAAGCCCACGCCGAAATATCTAGCTTCATGTCTTTGAATTTCAAGAACACCGGTCGAGAGAATTCGGACACCCCATTAACGTTAACAGTATATCTCAGAGTCTCCCCCGGAAGGATCTTTTCATCTCGGTTGCTATCGAGATAACCATCGTATTTCCAACCGAATTGATCCACAAGCTGGAATTCGTCGCTTTTCACATTCAAAGTCTCGTTCCCGGTATTACTAATCTTGACATCGAAGACCCATACCCATCCTTCGAAAGCATTTAATTTGACGCTCGGTTTGGTCACTCCATAGAACTTCAGCGTTGCATTGTCGCTGCTAATCTCCGGTAACCCAGTCCAGTCAATTGAAAAAGGCTCCGCAGTCTTGACGAACGTCGGAATGACTCGCAGTCTCTTTATGGCGGCTCCGCTCGGCACGTCGAATTTTATAATTCTCCGAGCGGCTCCATTTTTATATCCACCAACCCAGTCTCCAACAAAACTATTGCTATATCTCCGATCCTCATCATCCACGAGTTCTAGGTCAACGTTCTCAGGACTGTCGTAAAGCGTGCTCACACCTACGGCTATGTCCATAACTATCGTATTACCTTCCTTCATTGCCGCAAATACGGTGGCATTAGCAGCGTCATTGCCTCCGCTCAATGGGAATGCCATAACGCTTGATGTTAGTAGCATTAGTATGGCTGCTATGCAACCTATTAGTTTTGAGATGTTCGTTTTTAACCCTCCTCTTTTTGCGATTATTTTTATTGAATAAAAAACTATCATTTGGATCATCAACGGAGTTATGGCAGGGNNAAGATCATCACAACCTCGTAAAATGCCAAAATTCGGGCTTCTCCAATTCCAGGTATACTTATGCGTCCGGCCAAAAAAGGGGTTTAATCGAGGCGTTTTAATCAATTACCAAGGCTTCCTATTCTCCTCGCTCTCCCATCCAGCACTGGTAATCCCATCAAGCAAAAAGAAAGTCGATTCTAGGGCATTGCAGAAATTATGTTTCAATCCTTGTTTTTGTGGAAGTCGCCCTCGGACTGCAAAAGAGGACGCCGAGGCCGATGGACTATATGAGTTTCAATCTTTGTATTCGGGAAGTCGCCCTCGGACTTCTCAGTATCCGGCAGATGGTGACGGAATCATCCTTTCTCCCTCCACCCATCATATCTATATGCTTCAATCGCATACAAAATACTATGACAACTTCAGTTTACAGTATTCGTTTAGAAAATGAGATTCGTCAGATGATGGAGGAGATGGACGACATCAACTGGCAGGCGGAGATAAAGCAGATCGTAGAGAAAAACGTCAAGGAACGCAAGAAGCAGAGGATCCTGGCCAGGGCGGAAGAGAGATGGAAGGATCAAGTTCCCAATGAGAGGGGGGCAGCGGAAATGATAAGGGAGGACAGGGATGCTAGATAGAGCCGTCCTGGACTCCAGCGTTCTCGCCGCCATGTTCTTCCGAGAAGACTCTTCCCCCAGAGCTCTGAAATGCGCCTATGAATGCGATCCGGTCACATTGGACCTGGCCATGGCCGAGGTGGGCAATGTGGCCTGGAAGCAGGTGGTCTTTTTCGGAGAGAGTAGAGATAGGGCATCGGACGCGCTGCAGGACTGCCAGGATTTTATGGCCACTGCATGCACCATCATAAAAGCCTCCGACCTTTCAATGAAAGCCTTTCAGATTGCGGTGGAAGATAGGATTTCATACTATGATTCCCTCTTCCTGGCAGCGGCAGAGAGGGAAGGAATTCCGCTAATAACATTGGATCAAAAGCTGCACGAAAAAGCAAAGGCGAAAAGGGACGTTCGCCTGATCTGAATTAAAGATAAGACTCCGGTTTGCTAGAAGCCTGCTTTAGGGAAGTTGCGGAGATCTTGCCCCAGTTTCAACCAAGATCGATCGGCTTTGGCTGACTGCTTCCCATCGGCTTTTCAGCGGGAAAGCAGAGAGCGAATAGCAGCTGTTTTGCGTCAATTTTATGCTTCAAAAATTATTTGATTATCACTACATTGAGGAGGAGCATAATTGCCCCCACAAATCCTACGATAGTGATGACCGTCTCTGGATTTATCTCTGGGTTATGCACGGGGCACTCCCTAGTCCAAACCAGAATAAATAGATTTCCAGAGGCTGGGCGCCCAAGCAGAGTCTATACCCGGCTAGGGATATAAGGGATTATATCCAGGATGGTGATGGCCAGGATCGCCGCTATCCAGTATATCGGCTTATTGTGCTGCCAGGTCCTGGCTCCCCGGGCATAGATGTAGGCGATATAAGGCAGGAGAGGGATGAAGGATATCAAAGGATGGGGCTCCACCTTCAGGATATATGTGAATATATATCCCTGGCTGAGGAGGCAGACGACCGTCGTCAGCCCCACCTTGGCCTGGTTGTTGATGTTGATTCTCATGAATTCAGCTACCACTCCCTTTCATTAATAAGCCTTTCATGCCCATGCGGATGCAGCTATAATGCAGTCATCGCTTAAATGATGCCAGAAGCTCCTTTAAAGAGAGGGCATTGAGCACATCCTTTCTCTCCAGCCAGGCCCTCCGGGCTACGTTGATGCCGTATCTCATGACCGCCAGCTGGCTGGTCTCGTGGGCATCGGAGTTTATGGCCAGCCTGGCCCCCGCCTCCCGGGCCGCCCGGGCGTTGACATCTCCCAGGTCCAGCCGGGAGGGATAGGAGTTTATCTCCAGGGCGGTGCCTGTCCTGGCTGCCGCCTCCAGCACGGCAGAGAGGTCCAGCTCATAGGGTTCCCTCTGGCCGATGATCCTGCCGGTGGGATGAGCAATGATATCCACGTTCTCATTTTCCATGGCCTGGATCAGCCTTCCGCTGATCTCTCTCTCGCTCTGCTGGCCACCCATGTGAATGGAGGCCACCACCACATCGCAGCGGGAGAGGAGGCTGTCGGAATAGTCCAGGCGGCCGTCCGATTTGATGTCCACCTCCGCTCCGGATAGAACAGTTATCCCCTGCAGCTGCTCATTGGCCGCCTCTATGGCCCGGATCTTCTCCTCCAGNNGTGGTCGCAGATGGCGATGTACTCATATCCCAGGGTGCGGGCGGCCTGTGCCATCTCCAGAATGGTGGCCCGGCCGTCGGACCAGTCGCTGTGCACATGCAGGTCCCCCCGGATGTCCTTAAGCTCCAGAAGCTCCGGCAGCCGGCCCTGAAGAGCGGCCTCGATCTCGCCCAGGTCCTCCCTCATCTCCGGTGGGATCCAGGATAGGCCCAGAGCGGAGTAAACATCCTCCTCCCGATCGAAGAAGAGG
>DAWB01000011.1 GCA_002505805.1 Methanosaeta sp. UBA80
CTACGAGCTGTGCAGCTCCTGCTCCGATCTGGAGGGTTGCACCAAATTCGATTGGCTGGGAGAGTACGGGAAGGGGGTTAAGGAGAAGCTGAAGGAGAGCAGGTGACTGCCGCGGGAGGAGTATATCAAGAAGATGAAATCCTGCCGCGATAGATAGCAGCTCTTGCTCTCCTTCCCGAAGTTTCCGGTAGCGCCCCCTGCCCTTTTTCCAGCTACTGTCCCATCTGCGACTGTGTGCCTAGTTGCTGCATCAGCCCACTTTTAGCTTTTCCGGCCATTGATCTGACCGAATATACCCTCGTTTCAATTTCGCGAGGGGGATATAAACCCGGTAAATTCGCATATAAATCCAATAGCTCTGGAACGGTGAAAAGGCTGTTTTAGAAGAAAATGTTAAGTATTATTCAAATTAAAAAACATATGTGAATTCTGAAACTCGGAGAAGTGTGTATTATGACAAAAAAGGCTGTGATAATAGGCGGAGGCATCTCTGGGATTTATGCGATGAGAAACCTCCTTGAGAAGAGAGGGGCGCTAAAAGAGGAGTTCAATATAACCCTTATAAAGCGGGAAAACACGGGCTGGGTCTCGGTTTGCGGACTGCCCTATGCTCTGCGCGGATGGTACGAGATAGACAAGGTGGTCATCAATGATCCCAAATTCTTCCGGGAAAAGGGGGTGGACTTCAAGACGGAAGCCGATGTTGCCCAGATAAACACAGAGGATCGCATCTTGAAGCTCAAGAGCGGGGAGAGCCTGGAATACGATTATCTGGTCATTGCCACCGGCAGAAAGCCGGCTATGCTCGATGTGATCAAGAACTCGAACCTGGAGAATATATTCACCCTCAGCACCATGGATGACGCCCGAAAAATGGAGGCCGCTTTTTGCTCCGGGAATATGAAAACCGCCCTTGTCCGGGGCAGGGGCATAATTGCACTTCAGGCAGCCGTGGCTGCTGCAGAGCATAAGATCAAGACCACAGTGCTTGCCGGCCCGCCATCGCTGCTGCCGGCAGGCCTGGATCCGGATATGGGCGATATGCTCAAAGACTGGGTGCAGAAAAAGGGAATAGATTTCATATTGGACAACAAGCCCATAACCGCCCTTAAAGCCGATGGCACAAGGGTCAGGTCTGTGGTGATCGGCCAGGGCGGAGAGACGGAGGTCCCTGCGGACATGGTCGTGGTATCCATGGGGATGAGGCCCAACACCAGGCTTGCCGTAGAGGCAGGAATAGAGATAGGAGATACCGGCGGAATTGTCACAGACAACTCTCTGCATGTCAAAAAGAATGGCTGCTTCATGAAAGATGTTTATGCTCTGGGCGACTGCATAGAGGTCATAGACGGCATCACCCTCCGGCCAAAGCTGAACCAGCTTGCCTCCACATCGGTGGTCCAGGCCAATGTCATCTCCGACAACATCATCAGTGACATCACCGGCGACCCATGCCTCTATTCGAGCTACAAGCCCTGCACCGGACCGGTAGTTGCCGAGATCGGCGGCCTGCATTTCGGATCCGTGGGCGTCACTTCAGAGGCGGCTGGAAACTCTGGCATAAAGACCATCTCCGGCAAAGCAACCAAGCTGACCAAGGCCAGATACTTCCCGGGAGCCAAGCCGCTGACCATGAAGCTGATCTTCGATGCCTTCTCCAAGAAGCTCATCGGTGCTCAGATGATCTCTGAAATATCGGTCTCTGACCGGGTAAATGAAATGGCAGTTGCCATACATGCAGGCCTCTCGGCAGAGGATCTTATAAACACGGAGAGGTGCTTCGATCCATCTCTGTCTCTGCTGGTGGATGTAGCTGTGGATGCAGCGCAGGATGCTCTGGGAATCAAATCCGTCTACTAGGCTTGATCATATCAAAAAGCAATAGAGCATATCTCTTTTTTTCCTTTTTTCAAGCCTTTCAGTTTCAGATCTATCCTGGTCCGAATCACTAACAGGAAAGGGCCATCCGTTCTGGACCATTTTTCTGGCAGGGAAAATAGGCAGCCCATCACAAAATCAGAATGCAGAAAAACTATAAAGTGATAGAGCAGATATCTGCTCAGGTGAATCAAGGATGAAAGGAAAGGTTTTCTTTGGGGAAGGAATAGCCAGGACCAAGAGCGAATATCCCGATATCTATGACGCCATCATAGAATTGGATAAGGCCGTATTCGGCGGCAAAGCCCTGGACTACAAGACCCAGAAGCTGATTGCCATAGGAATCAATGCCTCTAGATCCGATGAGACCGCCACCAAAAAGCAGATGATGAGCGGCATGAAGGAGCTTGGAATCAGCAAAGAAGAGATTGTGGATGTCTTGAGGGTGGTTCTTCTCACCTCAGGAATGCCTCCATTCACCAAGGGCATGAAGATCCTGTATGAGTTAGTGGATAAATAAAATTCTGCCTTCTGGATCTGCAATCACATCGACTGTCAGATCCCCATGTGTTTTCCTTTTGTGCAGGGAGGATGGGCCATAGTACGGGCGGCGGATGATCGGGCCCTGAGCGGAATGACCACCCAATCTCGCTGCGCCGGATGCCGGATTGGCGAGGCCGCCTAAAAAGAGAAGCAAAGGGCAATCTGGATGAGAGCTGCGGGCTCTATCGGGAGTAGCATATCCGAAAGATGAGATGGACAAAGAAGCTGGACCTTTCGGGATTTTGCATCACCATGGAACTTGAAGCTGCTGCTGACCCTACCCTTAGAGTAGCGCACCATAGCTAGCTAAATCCCACTGCCCTTCTCCCAGCAGTGGAGAGCCAGGCTCTCGGGAATGCTGGCCCGGTCGAAGGATATCATCTCCCCAGCCCGGATATCCTCTTCGAGCCTCGCGTTTTGCACGAGGCCGATGGGAATATGATCCGGTTGATCGGCGATGTTCACTGCCTCTCCTCGCATGTCAAAGCTGCCTATGGCCTTCTTTATCAAATATCCGGCAGGCAGGTCCCTCTTGGCAATAGCCGCAACGCTGATCCGTGGCCGGAGGGAGTTGTTGATGAGCACCCTTCCACCACCCAAAACCCGGTCAATGGTCTTCATGGCCTCGAAGTGGCATAGATGATAGTTGCGCACCAATGTATAGTAAGGCCCCTCTCCCATCTTGTAGTATCGCAAATATACCTTGTGGCAGGGATCGCACTCGGCGGTGACGAAGACGCCGGGAGGGATCTTTGCCGATAAAAGATAATCGGAGATCGGACTGCCCAATGCCTTGGCCTTCTTTGCCAGCTCAATTCCCCCTGCCTCCACGCTGTCACGGGCCAGACCGCACAAACCCGGCTTAATGATGGCTGCTCCCAGGCCATTGGCCACCAATGCCTGCTCGATCTGAACCTTGGTTCCATCGGTGAAGGAGGTGATATTCTCAATGCTGTTTCCCGATTTCCCGGCCCAGAACCTCATCTCCTCCAATGTGGGATTGTGATTGAGGAAGTTCTTCAAATTGCCATAGACCAGAGGAGAGAGACCCATCTGCAGCACCTCCTCTCGCAATGCGGCGAGGCATCCGGGCTGGTCCCCCTCCGCCTCGGTTATGAAACCCTTTCCGGCCAGATAAGAGCCTGTGGTGATCTGCAGCTCAGCATTCATAGTAACTACAGGGATGCGCCTTTCCAGAGCCATCTCCAGAACAGCGGTAGAGTTGCAGATATCTCCGCTGGCCTCCACTATCAGATCTGCTCCATCCAGCAGATCCTCGGGAGAGTTGGTCAGAAGATCGCGCCTGGGAAAGTCTTGACGATCTTCTAAGCGCGATCTGGTCAGAATCCTATGAAGCTGCAGGTCGTCTCTCTGCTCGATGAGCATTACCAGGCCCTTGGATATGAATCCTGAGCCGATAAGGCCGATCCGTCTCTTCTCTGTGTCCAGGCTATCTGTAAGGCTTTGGGGCATCAATATCTCCCGGTTGTCTTGCAGATGGCTAACATCTGCTCAATTAAATAGCTTCGCAGAATGCACAAAGCCGTCCTCTCTTTTTGTCCGGATACCCAAGACAAGAGGGCTATAGGATCTACCTGCTTTTTGGCCGGAGATGCCGCATTATCTTATTCCGCCAGGCTCTCTTGATCCAAATCGAAAAATAACGTCATCTTGGGATTCTCTTGCCTGTGGCTTCTCTGGCTATTAATCCCTGCCCATCTGCTATCAACTAGGCTTGATATGGATTTTAGGCTTGGCCTCGGCGTGCTGCCCCATCCAGTCGGCCTTTTTCCTGGAAAGTCGGGAAACGGCTCCTTCCTGAAGGTCATAGCGCAGCTCTTTAACCTCTGAGACTATCTCCCGTCTGGCAGCATCGATCTTATAGGCAATCTTCTCCTGGCCGGCCACGATCTGATCCAGCTTGCCTTCCATGCTATCGAGCTTGCCCTCAAGGCTGCCCAAGCGGAAATTGGTCTCCTTGAATCCGTCCTTGACTATCACAATCAGCTCTTTTAAAAAGACGGTGGCAGTATCCAGGCGGGAGTCCGTCTCTCTCTCGCCGCTGATCTTATAAAAGCCATCCCAGGCTCCTTTGGGCGGGCTGAGGTGCACCTGGATATCATCTACCCTGATGAGAGGGTCCTCCATGCGTATGGCCCGGCAGAACCTCTCCAGATCGGCTCTATCGCCCTCCGCCAGCACATAGACCCGACCGTCCTCCAGGTTCCTGACGCAGCCCTTGAGATCAAGGGTTCTGGCCATGGTCACCACACGAGACCGGTAGCCCACATGCTGAACCTTCCCTGATACTATGGCCCTTAGCTGGAGCATTGATCCTCTCCTACGCCTTTATTTTATTTATATCATGCGGAGATAGATCGAAATCCCCAGAAGAATGGTGGGCAGGCCCACTATAAGCCAGACTATGCGGTTGCTATCGAATATCTTCTTGCCGTCCAGCGGCCCGAAGGGCAGCAGGTTGAAGGCGGCCAGGGTGAGGTTTATCATCAGGCCGAAACTGGCCGCCCGGCCAGAGATAGCCCCCTGGGAGCTCAGGAGCAGCAGGATAAAGAATGCCGCAGAGAGGAGGATATTGGTCAAGGGCCCGGCCAGGGATATCCAGAGGGATTCATTTTTGAGCTGCGCCGCCAGCTGGGCCTGGCTCCAGGGCTCCCGGCCGTAGAACTCTTCCGGCAGCCTGGGCCTGCTGATCATCACCGCTCCCGGGGCGGCAAATATGAATCCTGCAAAGGATAGGACCACGGCCAGGAACAGGCCGGTCATATTGGCCCGGTACTCTGCCAGGTAGCCGAAGTGCAGGGCGGTGAACTTATGGGCCATCTCATGAAGAATAAATCCGCTTCCCACGCCCAGGGCGATGATGAGAATCATCTCCAGGCCGGGAATGCTCCTTCCCCCGATCAACACGGAGAAGGCAACTACCAGGGCGGCCAGAGATAAAAGAAGATCCTTCAGCTCTCTGGGGCTGATGTAGCCTGCTATGCTCATGCCATAGGCTCAGCGGCCTGACTATATCTCTTTATTGATGAGCGATATGATCCGGCCCAGGCTAACCTGAATCCTTCGCCCTCTTCTTCCGCCTGACAAATGCCTCGTATCCTTTCCGGGAGAGAAGATCCGCCTCCTGGTTCTCCTCCCGCGGCACCCAGGAGAAGCTGACATCTTTGCCCTGCAGGAGACTTTTGATCTCAGGAACATACTTTTTGGAGGTGGCGGAGGAGACCCGATACTCGCCTCTCATCTGCTTGATCACCAGCTCCG
>DAWB01000211.1:0-8521 GCA_002505805.1 Methanosaeta sp. UBA80
ATCTCCTCGGGATCGCGTTCCTCCACGGTGATATCCGCTTCCTCATGGCCGGGATCGAATGTGGACAGCGGCGCCGCCACATAGAAGGGTATGCCGTGATGCCTGGCCAGGACGGCATGGCTGTAGGTTCCGATCTTGTTGAAGACGGCATCTTTGGTGATTCTGTCCGCCCCCACTATGACCTTATCTATCCTGCCCATTCTCATCAGGCTGCCGGACATGCTGTCGCAGATGAGGGTCACCGGTATCCCGTCCTCGGTCAGCTCCCAGGCAGTGAGCCTTGAGCCCTGATGCAGAGGCCGGGTCTCACAGGCATAGACATGGATCTTCTTGCCTTCGGCGACAGCAGAGCGCACCACTCCCAGGGCCGTGCCCCAGCCCACGCAGGCCAGCCTTCCGGCATTGCAGTGGGTGAGGACATTGTCCCCGTCCCGGAGCAGCCTGGCCCCGAATTTTCCCAGGAGCCGGTTGACCCGTATATCCTCCGCCGCAATCTCCTCCGCCTCAGCGAGAGCCTTTTCCCGGATCTCCTCCCTGCTCTCGCCGCAGGCAGCTGCTCTCATAACCCGGTCCACCCCCCAGGAGAGGTTGACCGCCGTGGGCNNACCGTGGGCCGGGCCGATCGGATCATCTCCGCCGCAGTCTCCAGCTCGGCCATCATCTCCGGAGAGCCAGCCGCCCGGCTCAGATGCGCCGCCAAAGCTATGCCATAAGCTCCGGCGGCGCCCAGAGCGGGAGCGCCACGAACCTGAAGGGACTTTATGGCCTGCACCAGCTGATGGATGCTCTTGATCTCAAGGGCAAGCAGCTCTTCCGGCAGAAGGGTCTCGTCTATAAGCCACAGGCCATCATCCCACCAGATGGTCCTTGACTGGCAGTCGCTCAAGAGAGTATCACCTCAAATGAGAGAGAAATGCGTCGGCATTATTAATCTTCTCCGGCACTTCCTGAAGAGAGCTTTTTATAGTTAGGGTCCACATAAGCATATTTATTTAAAGGGTTGATCCGGCATTCAATTGGGATATCCCGCCTGCAGAATCCTGAGTTCTCCGGGGCAGGAAGGGTTATATCATCGTCGGACAATGCTGTAATTTGGAGACTGCAATCCGTGTCTGCCGTTGAGATTAATGCGGGCTTATCCTCCGTTTTCCGCTTGGGATCGTTAATGGTCATCCTGACGGTTCTCTGGAGCATCCCAGCGTTGGCTGAGTTGGATGATAATTCGTCCATACTCCTGCTTTTTTCCTATTCCCCTGATCACCCCTGGGTAGAGGAGGAAAAGGAGGCTTTCACCCATAAGTTCCGCCAGGACCATCCGGACGCGCCTACTCCTCAAGTTGAGCATATGGGCTTTGGGCCCTGGCCGGATGGGGATTATGAAAGGCGGATCATAGATCTATATCACTACAAATATTCCCGGCAGAGATTAAGCCGTCCCATAGATATGGTCATAGCATTTGATATTCCGGCCTGCAGCCTAGTCCTGAATCACAGAGAAGAGCTTTTTCCAGATGCCTATCTCATCCTGGCCGGTATGATGGCCCCCGATGGCCCGGAGAGCATCAACTCCCGCAGAGAGAAAGCCAGCTTCATCCGGCAAGGGGCCGATCTTTCCGGCACCCTGCGGGCCATGCATGATCTCCATCCCCGGGCAGGCGAGATTCTGGTGCTGCTGGATGACACAGCGGAAGGCCGCTATCTGGCAGATGNNGGGCTCTGGCAGATGAACTGGATGATCTGGCTCTTGATTTCAGCAGCCAATTCAATATATCCTTAAGGGAGATCTCCCTGGGCAGCAATGTCAGCAGCATGAACCAGACCGCCATCACTGCCGCAACTGAAGAGGGCGGCCTTCTGATCCTCTGCGGCCTTTTCGGCTGGCGGGATTCGGATCCTCCGGGAAATTGCAGCCTGGTAAGCGTCATCAGCCCCGTCGTTCCCGTCCCCATTTACGGGCTGTGGGACTTTCAACTAAAGCAGGGAATTGTGGGAGGAAGCCTTGCTTCAGGCAGAGATCTGGGGGAGAAGGCCGCCTCTGCCGCTGCCGCCGTCTGCAGGGGCAGGAGCCTGCCCCAAATCCAGAATATCTCCTCCATCCTCAAATTTGACCGGGAGCAGATGGATGTCCATGGCCTGAGCCAGCCTTCTCTGCCGGGAGGCGCCATAATCACCAGATCCGGCCTTTCCATCCCGGAAAGGCATGAATCAGTGATGCCGACGCTGGCCACCATGCTGCTCTCCATTGTCCTGGGGCTGGTCATAATCTCCGCCCTGAACATCCGGATGAGATCGGTTACGAAAAGAGAGCTCAAAGAGAGCGAAGGCAAATACAGGGACCTCTCCCTACAGCTGCCTCAGACCGCATTCGAGCTGGATGAAAAAGGCAACCTCTCTTTCATAAACCGTTTCGGCAGCCAGGCCCTGGGATATGCCCAGGAGGACCTCCAGTCCGGGCTTAATGTGCTCCAGATAGTATCCGAGGAGGATAAGGAGAGGATCATTGAGGATATACGTCTGACAGTAAAGGGTGATCCGCAGGTCGGTGAGTTTTCTCTGGTCAGGAAGAATGGCAGCACATTTCCAGCCATTGCTTACCTCATACCTGTGGCGAAAGGTGGCCGGAGGGTGGGGCTGAGAGGCATATTTCTGGATATATCCGAACGCAAACAGACGGAGATGGCCCTGCGGGAATCCGAGAGCAAGTTCAGAGGGATCACCGAGAAGTCTCTGGTGGGGGTTTACATCGTCCAGGATTGGATTTTCAAATATGTCAATCCCAGATTTGCAGAGATCTTCGGATACAGCGGCCGGGAGATGATGGGCAAGATGGGGCCGAGAGACCTGGAGGCGGCTCCCGGTGAGCTGGAGAAGATTGTGGATGGCCTGAAAAAAAGGCCTGCCGGGGAGAATGGTTCCCGGGACGGTCCGGATTATTATGAGGTCAGAGGCATCACCAAGAGCGGCAACATCGTGGACGTGCAGGTGTTCGGGTCCTTTACCACATATGAATCCCGAGAGGCGGTGGTGGGAACGGCCCTGGATATAACCGCCAGAAAGCGAATAGAGGAGGATCTTAAGAGGGCCAGGGACGAGGCGGAAGCTGCGGCAAAGGCCAAGTCTGAGTTCCTTGCCAATATGAGCCATGAGATCAGGACGCCCATGAATGTGGTCATTGGAATGACCAGCCTGATCTTGGGCACAGATCTCAGCCCGGAGCAGAGGGAGTATCTTATGACCATCAGGAAGAGCGGCGAGTCTCTTCTCTCCATTATAAATGATATCCTCGACTTCTCCCGGATCGAGAGAGAAAAGATAGATCTGGAGAGGCAGCCGTTCAGTCTGGAGATCTGCATCAGGGATGCCCTGAGCTTCATATCCAGCCTGGCCCAGGAAAAGGGCCTGAAGCTAAATTATATTTCTGAAGATGAATTTTCCGAGACCATCGAGGCAGACCAGTCCAGGGTGCGGCAGGTTCTGGTAAATCTGCTCTCCAATGCGGTGAAATTCACCGAGCGTGGGGGGATAGAGGTCAGATCCCAGGTCAGAGAAAAAGGTGATAACAGATATGAAATATACATCAAGGTCAGGGACAGCGGCATAGGCATATCCTCAGAGGCCATGGGCAGGCTCTTTCAGCCATTCTCCCAGGCCGACGCTTCCACATCCCGCAAATACGGCGGAAACGGTCTGGGCCTGGCCATAAGCAAGAAGCTTGTGGAACTGATGGAGGGCCGGATCTGGGCGGAGAGCACTCCGGGAAAAGGCAGCACATTCCATTTCACATTCATGGCCTATAAATCCCAACTTCCGGCTCAAAGGCCTCCCACTCTCGTCCCTCCAGCAATTGTCCCCCTCCAGGAGCATGGGGGTGAATCGGCGGAGAGGTCCATTCTCCTGGTAGAGGACAATCCCGTCAACCAGAAGATGGCACTGCTTATGCTCAAGAAGCTGGGATACCGGGCGGACAAGGCAGCCAACGGCAGGGAGGCGCTGGCTGCCCTGGAGACAAAATCATACGACCTGATATTGATGGATGTTCAGATGCCGGAGATGGACGGCCTGGAGGCCACTCGGGAGATAAGGAGAAGATGGCCGTCCCGCGGCCCCAAGATAGTGGCTTTGACCGCCCATGCCATAGCCGGGGACAAAGAGAAATGCCTGCAGGCGGGAATGGACGACTACCTTTGCAAGCCCATTGACCTGGATGATCTCAGGGCGGCTGTAGAGAAGGCTTTTGTCAAGTAAGGTGCTTTTTCCTCAGGCGAGTATGGAGAGATTAGGAATATATCGTTCTCTCTTTTTAAGGGATGGAGTGAAAGGCTAATAAATCCATAGACCGATTATGTAGGGTGAAGAAAGCGCTGCCCCTGGTCTTTACCCTGTCCCGGATCGAGAACCTCATGCATCAGATGAGCTTCGATCCCGTTAAGATGAGAGGAAAGATCATCACCAATACCACCAGAGTTGATAAGAAACACCTGCAGGAGGCTCTGGCCATCTTCTTCGATGCCATCTCCGCCGGCCTCTCCGTATCACCCCTGATCAGGATTGAGGAGGAGGAGAGGGGCATAATATTGAAGACCGCCTGCAGTCTGACCATCTGCGGCGTGATGCTGAAAAATGGCATTCCGGTGCGCCCCAAGGGGGGAGGACTGATAGAGGTGGTGGAGCGCAAGCCTACCCGGTTCACAGATATGCTCATGTACTGGGCCACGACCATCGATCCCATAGATCTGCTCACCGCCCAGGGAATGACCGACATAGTGGGGATGATGCGCACTGGCAACGGCAGGATACTGGGCAACCTCCAGGAGGCCCCCTTCCCGGCCAGGGATAAAATTGAGGAGCTGCTGGAGCAGCTTTCGGCAGTTGATTTTGCCGGCATATTGGAGCTCGGCGATCCCAATATGGATGTGCTGGGAGTCTCCGTGGAGAGGGACCATGTGGGCATCGCCCTGGTGGGAGGGACGAATCTGGTGGCTGCGGCCCAGGAGGCAGGCATTCCTGTCGAGCACCAGTCCATCAGCGACCTGACCGAGGCTACCCTTATGACGCATATCGATGAGCTGATCTGATAATGACGCCCTGATCAAAGACCGGCCCCGGAGAGCGGCAGTCAAGCCTCAACCGATTCAAATATATGTCCGGCGATGGAGAAAAGACAGTGATGGCTGAGAAGAGAATTTGCCAAGCCAGGAGTGACAGGAGAATGGAGTTGCTGATAGTCGCATCCTTGCTCTGCCTGGCCCTGGCAGGTCTGTCCGGGGCCACACTGGACTCCGCCTCAGCGGAATTCATGGCCAGCATAGGCCGTGCCGAATTCCAGACCAACAACTCCAGCCAGGATTCAATCGCTTTTGCAGGCCGGGATGAGCTGATCAGCTCTCAGCATAACCTGACCCCGGGTGGAGGTTATTATTCCACTAATCCCATCCTCATGGGCCCGGGCTCCGGCAGCCGGACCGAGATTTCCAATGCCGATTCAGCCACATCCATGAGCCACGAGATTGCAGCAGCAAGAGAGGTATCCAGGGAGGCAGAATACCTGGTCCAGTCATCCGGGATTAAGGGCTCTGCAGGAAAGAGCGGCTTTACCACAACCCAGATGAGGATAGATGAAACAGTGACCGATGGCAGGGTGAACCTGGGGGTGTTGGTGGGAGAGAGCGGAAAGGCTGGAGCGGGCCGCAGAAGCCTCGATCCCCGGCATAGCGCCTGGAGGGATCCGGCCATTGAGATCGATGAGGAGTATATAGGCACATTCAATATCTCCAAGAACTTAACTTATAATAGCAGCTATTCCGTCACCCGGAACAGAGACGTCTGGCTGAACTTTTGCGTAGATGATCAAATCATCAGCCTCTCTCCGCCCGGGCTGGTCAGCGCTGATGATGTCTTCAATTGCTATCGCTGAAGGCTTATAGTCTTCCAGGAGAGATTTGTCTCTTCCAGACCGGGCTCGTTTGTCTTATTCTTGGCGGCCTTTTCGGGAAGCGGGATCGGGCTGAAACTGCTGCTCGAGGATCTTAGAACGAAAGGGTGCTGAAAGAAAAAGGGCTATATAGAAAGGCTAAAAGAAAGTGAATGCCGGAACCGGCGGGGGCGATTCCGGCCCCCCACCGCCCATCCGGCAATTCTCCTGCCTTGAATCAGACTTTTTCAGAAGCTTTCTACATGCTCAGACCTATGGGCACCAGCAGTTGGTCGATGACATAGACAATGCCGTTGTCGTATCTCTCCGAAGCTAGAACGACTGCACCGCCCACCAGGCTGGAGTTGATGTCCACCGGAAGGGATGCTCCGTACATGGTCTTGACCGAATAAGACTCGGTCATATTGAGCAGCACCGCCGCATCCACCACATGGTAAGAGAGAAGGCCGAGCATTCCGCCCTCCTTTTCGCCGATGCCGTCCAAAGAGTCTTTGGCCGCCTCAAAGGCGGCATCGCTGGGGGCAAAGACGGTATAGGGCCCGGAGGTCAGGCCACCGATTCCCATCAGCCCCTGGCCGCTCAAGGTCTCCTCCAGCCCGGAAGCGGTAAGAGCCTCGGCAAATTTGCCCGCGCCCAGATCTTTTGCCGCCTGGGCGGCGCCAAGGCTGCCTTCGCTCTCTGGGACAAGCAGCCGATCTATGACATAGATGGTGCCGCTATCGTACTGCAGAGAAGAGGTTACATTGGCTCCATCCACCTTCATAGCCGGGTCGTGCTCCAGGGTGATATTCTCCCCCTGCATGCTTCCAGCCTCAGAGATCTCGGNNTCGGAGATATTCTCAAAGCCGCCGGCATTCCAGATGATGTGACGGTAGAGCAGCCCCTTCAGCTCAGATGGGCTCTCCTGGAGGGATTCGAGGTCGTATCCCGAGGCAGAAGCGGCAGCAAATGCCTCATCGCTGGGGGCAAAGACGACAAAGGAGCCTTCTCCCATCAACAGTACTCCCTGGTTGTCCAGGATACCGGCCAGGCCGGCGCTTTCTACGGCTGCCGAAAAGTTGCCCAGGCCAAGCTCTTCTGCCGCCTGAGAGAGGCTCTTGGCCCCAGCCTCATCCTGGGCCTGGCAGAGACCTGAACCGAGCAATACCGCCAGGAAGAGCATTCCTGGAATTATCATAATTCTCTTATTCAATACAACCACCACTCTAACCACTATTTTTTCGATGGTCTTTCTTTGGCCGCCTGGAAAGATAAATTTATTGGCGCAATTAATGACAGAGAACTATATAGAGGAGCATCAACCGATCATTTTCCATGCCTGCCCATGAAAAGTCGTTTATTATTGACCATTTGCGATAACTATAACTACAATTGCCGTAGTTGCCTTTCCTCCAGAAGTGAGGCTTTAAAAGTGAAATGGCATTCTGTCTCCACCCGGGAGGTTTTATCCGGCCTGAAATCGGGAGAGGAGGGGCTCTCCGCCGATGATGCGGCCTCCCGGCTCAATGAATACGGGCTCAATCAGCTGCAAAGCCCATCTAAACCCTCTGCTGTGCGCATTTTTTTGGGTAAATTCAAGGACTATATGGTACTGGTGCTCGTCTTCGCTGCCCTGATCTCCTATATCGCCGGAGAGAGCACCAATGCCTATGTCATCCTGGGAATAGTGGTATTGGTCGCCATCATCGGATTCTTCCAGGAGTACAAGGCGGAGAGGGCGATGGAGGCTCTCCGGGAGATGGTAGCACCGGAGGCAGATGTTTTAAGGGACGGTAAAATGAGCACCATTCCCGCTGCAGAGCTGGTTCCGGGAGACCTGATCTACCTGGAGGCGGGAGACAGAGTTCCTGCCGATGGCAGGATACTGGAGGAGACCGCTCTCGAGGTCATCGAGGCCTCCCTGACCGGAGAGTCCCTGCCGGTTAGGAAAGGCGGGGATCTTCTGCCGGAAGATGTGGCCTTGGCGGAGAAGAAGAACATGGTCTTCATGGGGACAATAGTCTCCTACGGCAATTGCAGAGCCATAGTCACTGCTACCGGCCTGACCACGGAGCTGGGAAAGATCTCCGGAATGATCAGGCACAGCCCGGCACCGCCTCCTCTAAAGATCAAGCTGGAGCAACTGGCCAAGAGGCAGGCCATCCTGGTCTTCGCCATATCCATAGTCGTCTTCATCCTCGATGCCAGTCGCGGCTCGCCGTTAATGGACTCTCTCATCACTGCCATAGCCCTGGCTGTGGCGGGAGTGCCCGAAGCCCTGCCTTTCATAGTCACCCTGGCTCTGGCCTTTGGAACCCAGGCCATGNNNNGGGCTCGACCACGGTGATCTGCACGGACAAAACCGGGACCCTGACCACAGGGGAGATGACCCTCCGGGAGATCCAGACCCATCGCAAGGTCGATGTGGAAGGCTCCGGCTACACTCCAACAGGCTCTTTCCTGGAAAAAGGAGAGAAGATCGACCCCCAGTCCGAGGATCTGGTGGGGCTCTTGCAGATTGGGGCTTTATGCAACAACGCCGATATAGAGCAGGCCAACGGCGGCTGGCGCATAGTGGGAGATCCCACCGAGGGAGCAATGATAGTGGCG
>DAWB01000211.1:8543-12471 GCA_002505805.1 Methanosaeta sp. UBA80
TTTGATTCCGATCGCAGAAGAATGACTGTGGTCGATGACATCCCTGGCCAGGGCCGAGTTGCCTCTATGAAGGGAGCGCCTGAGGCTGTTCTCAGCCGCTGCAGCCGCATAGCCGACGCCGGCATTGTGCGGCAGCTCACCGAAGAGGACAAGAAAGCAATAATGGAAAAGGCGGATGGCATGGCCAGCCGGGCCCTGAGGGTGCTGGCATTTTCCGGCAGGCCCATGAGCCTGGATGAGCCCCTCTTTTTAAGCGAGGTTGAATCGAAACATATCTTCTCCGGCCTGGCCGGGATGATGGATCCTCCCCGAAAGGAGGTCATGCAGGCCATATCTTTGAGCAAGGAGGCGGGCATCCGCACGGTGATGATCACCGGCGACCACCGCCTTACCGCCCGGGCTATAGGAGCCGAGCTGAAGATCGGAAACGGCGAGGTTCTGGAGGGGGCGGACCTGGAGAAGATGGGAGAGAGTGAGCTTCAGGAGAAGATAGAATCCGTCTCCGTATATGCCAGAGTCACGGCAGAGCACAAGGTGCGCCTGGTAGAGGCTCTGAAGAAGAAGGGCCATATCGTGGCCATGACCGGAGATGGAGTGAACGATGCTCCGGCGCTGAAGGCGGCGGACATAGGCGTGGCTATGGGAAAGACGGGCACCGAGGTGACCAAGGAAGCCTCGGATATGGTCATAGCCGACGACAACTTCGCTACCATCGTGGGGGCGGTCAAGGAAGGCCGCAGGATCTACGACAATATCCGAAAGGGAACATCATATCTTCTCTCTGTCAGCTTTGCAGAGCTGGCTACCATATTCATCGCTGTGGCTCTGGGCTATCCCGTTCCTCTCCTGGCGGCCCAGATTCTCTGGATCAATGTGGTGGCGGAGGAGTTTCCTGCTATCGGTTTATCTCTTGAGCCGGCACACAAGAATACCATGAAGAGAAAGCCGCGCGACCCGAAGGAGAGCATGCCCTCTCCCTCTCTCATGGCTTACACCCTGGGAATTGCCGCGGCCATAGTGGCCGGCACCCTCGGCCTTTATATGCTGGCGCTCCAGTCCGGCCAGGATCTGAGCTATGCCCGGACCATGGCCTTTGTAGGGCTTGGTTTCTTCACCGTCTACAATGCCTATTGCAGCCGGTCGCTGGATGAGTCCATATTCAGGATCAATCCTCTGGGCAACAAAACCCTGCTCCTGGGAATCGCCTGCTCCATAATCTCCATCCTGGCTGTGGTTTATATTCCATTTATGCAGACCATCTTCCAGACACAGGCCCTGAGCAGGGAGAGCTGGGGCATGGTCTTGGGAGTCGGCCTGCTGGTGGTTTTGGTAGCTGAGGTCATGAAGCGGCTCTTGCCCGGGCTGCGCTGATCCCAGGCCCAGGGCAGGATTAAATATCCATAATAGATAGTATTAGCTCATGAAGAGAGAGTCAGCCTGTCAGCGGGAAAGGACATGGCCGGGATCCCCGGTAGCCTCTGCTCCCCTCCTGGCAGCATTGCTTTTATCACTTATCCTGTTGTCTTCCTCCGCTCTTGCCTATGATTTTGCCGGACGAGTGGAGAAGGTCTCCGAGCCGAACATCATGTGGGTGAATGTAACCCAGCCAGGAACATATGGTCTGCAGGCCATGGTAGAGGTCCTCCTGGATGCTCCCCTGGATGCTCTGGCCTATTTCCGGGGCAAGGATCTGCAGTTCGAGGTCCAGGGAAATGATATACTGGGAAGGCCGATCTGCAAGGCTTATCTTGAGGATACCGACATAAGGGATGCCTACTACTGCATTTTATATCCTGTGGAATGCAGCTATCGGAAAAATGCTCCCGTCTTGGATTATGATCGGGCATATAGATGCGACTATCCACGCCTCTCGCCCTGGGGCCGGTGCGGGAATTTTTCTCCTGGCGGAAACTGTTGCCCTCAGGGATATTTCCGCTCCTATGACTATCCCTGGCTCTCCTTTGTCTGAGACGGAAAGAGAAGCTGTGGATTGAGTAAGAAGGAGGGAGGCAAAAGTCTTCAGTAGGAGGATAGATGGTCGCCGACCTTTGCCAAGTTCAATACGTCAATCGTCGTATTTAAGACTTTCGTTTTATTGCCTCCCGGAATAGAGCCGGCTCCAGGGGTATGGTCTGGCCTGGCCCGGGGATTTTATAGACTCCTATTTTGCCAACAGGCCGACGATGATGATGGTGATTATGCCCACGATGATCATCTGAATGCCGGATACCACCGGCCTCTCATCGCTGATGCGCGCCAAAAAGACCCCCAGGGTAAACAGTACTGCCAGACCCAGGACCAGTGAGGCATAAAATGCCCATTGCATGCTGATCTCTGGCACAAAGAAGTAGGGCATGACCAGTATTGCGGCGCTCAGAGCCGGGCTGATGCCGTCCACGGCAGCGACGATGATGGAGGCAAACTCAGTGGCTCTGGCGTAATAGGTATTGTTTAGATTCTGGAGCATGGCCATCTCCAGCTTTCTCAGATCCCTCTTCCTCTCCGCCCTTTCCGCCAGGTAGGCGCCGCTTATTCCGGATATGCCCATGGCCAGGGCTCCGGCAAATCCGGCGGTGATGATAATATGGGGGTCAGAGACACCGGAAAAGTGAGCCCCGATGACCACGCCCATGATGGTCAGGGCCCCGTCGAAGGCATTCATGACGAAGAGACGGCGGGCTATCTCATGGGCCCGGCAGGTCTCCAGATACTCACGATAACGATCTATTCTCCTTCGCATGGGCTACTTGATGAGGCTCTTTCCGGTCATGGCCGGGGGCTGGTCGATATAGAGGAGCTTTAGCGCCGTGGGGGCGATGTCGGCAAGAATTCCATCCTCACGCAGCTCGATTCTCTTGCCGCCATCACCGCCCGCGCCTGCTTTCATTATCAAAGAGAAGGGCACGGGACTGGTGGTGTGGGCGGTGTGGGGCTGGCCGCTCTTCTCATCCCTCATCTTCTCCGCATTGCCGTGGTCGGCGGTGAGCAGTGCCGCACCTCCCTTCTCCAGGATCTTGTCCACCACCGCGCCTACACATGCGTCCACCACCTCCACCGCGGCCACCGCAGCATCGAATATGCCGGTGTGCCCCACCATATCCGGATTGGCAAAATTTAGCACAATCAGGTCGTATGTCTTTTGTTCCAGGCGGGAGATGACCTCATCTCGGACCAAGAAAGCGCTCATCTCCGGCTGAAGGTCGTAAGTGGCCACCTTGGGGGAGGGTACGAGGCAGCGGTCCTCGCCGGGATTGGGAGTTTCGCGCCCACCGTTGAAGAAGTAGGTGACGTGGGCATACTTTTCCGTCTCGGCTATGCGCAGTTGCTTCAGGCCGGCCCGGCTGATGACCTGGCCCAGGGTATCCTCCAGATTTTGGGCGGGAAAGGCTACGGGCACATTCAGGGTGGCGTCGTACTGGGTCATACAGGTGTAATGAACCCTCATGGGCCGGGTGGCAAATTCCTGGAAATCCCGGTCTACAAATGCCCTGGTGATCTCCCGGGCCCGGTCGGGGCGGAAGTTAAAGAAGATGATGCTGTCGCTATCCTGAACCAGTCCCCGGCCATCCACCAGAGTGGGCAGGAGGAATTCGTCGTTCTCTCCCCGGGAGTAGCCCTTCTCCACTGCCTCAATGGCCGAGCCGGCGGCATGGCCAGCGCCATCGGTCAGGCAGCGGTAGGCCTTCTCCACCCTCTCCCAGCGCCTGTCCCGGTCCATGGTGTAGTAGCGGCCGGAGACTGTAGCCACCCGGCCGGTGCCGATACGGGAGATCTTCTCCTCCAGCTCCTGGATATAGGTGAGGGCGCTTCGGGGGGGGACATCCCTGCCATCCAGGATGGCATGAACATAGACCTGCTCAAGACTTATCTTTGCCGCCATCTCCAGGAGGGCATAGAGGTGGGTGATGTGGCTGTGCACGCCGCCGTC
>DAWB01000211.1:12593-19969 GCA_002505805.1 Methanosaeta sp. UBA80
GGGCAGGCCCACCGCCAGGCCGGAAGCGGCTAGGGTGGTGGTGGGGTAGTTTTTCCAGAATCGCTCCAGGTTGGGCTTTTTAGCCCTGGCCACGGCATTGTACTCTTCTTTAGAGCTGATACCAAAGCCGTCCATGATTATGATCGCTAAGGGCTTCATCTCAAAATGGAAATGGTTGCCGCGGATATATTAGATCTGCGTCGAAAAATGCCTTGAGGGTGCTAGAATCTGCTTGACACATGTCTTGGCCATATCTCGCAAAGACAAGCTGAGCCATTTGGCTATAGCTGATCGACCGGGCGGAATCTGCTGGAGACCGGCAGGGAAAAAGGCCCCCTTGCATTATATTCATTGATCATTTTCCCGACGCAAGAAATCTGATCTATTTTGCTTCCGCTCAACAATTTCGATCTTGTTTTTACTGTGGCTCAATGGCTCGCAGAGCAGGGCATTTAGGTGTATCCATCCATGACATATCTTTTCCAATAACCAATTCTTGCATTGTAGCATTGTGGGTATTTGTCATAGGAATAAGACGATACTGGAATCCGTGTATCTCTGCTAGGGCCTTTACTTCGTCTGCATTATCATAGGTAATCAGAAAGTCGCCCTTAATGGAATCGCATATTGTGAACAACTCCTCATGATTGATATCACAATATTTATACAATCTCTTTCCTGCTTTCTTTCCTCCTGCTGTATATGGTGGATCTATGAAGAAGACTGCATACTCCAGGTCCGAAAACTCTTTCATGACCTTTAGTCCATCTTCGCATCTAAAATCGATCCTTTCTGCCACATGCTGAAGGTTAGTTATCCTTTTCGCAAGGGTTGCTGGATACCATCTGGACTTGATACCCTTTCCGTTCTCACCAAGTTTGAGGAAGCCGGACCCCTTTGCCAGAATGCCTCCATGAGATGTCCTATTCTTCAGGATAGTCTGGAAAGCTCTTTCCTTGGTGTTGGTAGCAGGTTTGGAGACCTCCTCGATAACACTCTCTCTTGTCAAGTCGAAGTTAAGGATCTGGTCTGCCAACCACCCAGCATCTCCATCAATAATGCACTGCCATACAGCTGCTATGTCCTCATCTAATTCAGCCATGACCGCTTTTGGGACCAGCCTCTCAAATAGTGCTGTAAGGCTGATAATCCCGCCACCTGCAAAAGGCTCAATGAGAATATTCGGTTTAACGATTTTGTATTTTATCCATCTCCTGAAGCTAGGGACAAACCAGGTCTTTCCGCCAGGATACCGAAAGGGACTTCTCTGAGGTACTGATGCCACATTGACTGGCTTTGACACTCCTCCTGGGAATAGCAAGGTCTGCTTTGTCGCAGCCACCTTAAAACACCCTCTCAATGGTATTGTTATT
Source organism: Methanosaeta sp. UBA80 (assembly GCA_002505805.1). Taxonomy (GTDB): domain Archaea; phylum Halobacteriota; class Methanosarcinia; order Methanotrichales; family Methanotrichaceae; genus Methanothrix. Next base: position 13,967 of record DAWB01000211.1, read on the forward strand.
TGGCGGAGTCTCCAGCTGTTCATCAAGCTTCTCTTGAAGAAGGTTCATGAATTCTTCTATTTTTCCTGGACGAGGGGTAGTTATGATATTCAATGCAGGCTCAAATTCTGTGAATACTTCGTCGATCTTTAGGATAGAATATTTCTCCTGTCCATTGTCTTCTGTCAAATCTAGATCATATATCAGCCATGCAATGTCTGCATTCTCTTTGCTAACACATTCCATTTGTGGGAGCGTATCATAGAAGCCCTTATTGAGTGCCACAGCAATCTTCTTCTTCCAAGAATTAAGGATACCACCTTTGAAGAGGAGCTGAGGGACCAATCTTTTCCTAGAGGACGATAGGTAATCCGGACGAGGGTAATTAGGTTGAGTGGACCAGTTCATTAATGCGCGATTCTTGGGATCTTCGATGTAATATTCAAAGGGGGCTCTTACATTTCCAGATATATAGACTGCTTGAACCTCCAAAGCGCCAAAGTCATAAACTTTCCCTTCATCGTCATAAGCTACCAAGACAACATCAATATTACCCGCGGTCTTGCCATTACCGTCATTCAGCCTGACCTCGGTCAGTGAACTCCAGGTAGCGTCTTCATCGAAGAAGAAAGATGCTGCATCATCTGTTATAAGCCATTCTTCTCTAAACCTTATAGGACAGGTGATGACTGGTTTTTTCTGATGGTAAATGCTGCAAACACCCAGAGGATTCTTTGCCTTATCCTTCGTGCAATTAGGCACCTTGTTATTGAACGGGCAGAGTCTCTTTGATCTATATCTATCTGCTTTGGCCGACTGGTCGTCTATCAGATAGCCAAAGACTTCTGCAAGTGGCTGAGATGCTTCTTTCATGTATCTTTCCTATTCGTTTTGGCTTTATTGGCTTTTATCTGTTCTCCTCATGCCAATATTCAATCTACCGGAAAAAAAATGCAAAATCAACACAGAAGCACTCTGCCTACAAAGAGTCTCAATTCCTATCTTTAAATCCTTCTTCTCCTATGAGGGGAACGAAGATCACGCCCATCTTCCGCTCCGCAAAGAAGCCGTTCTTTCTGGTCACCAGGTACAGCTCCTGGTAGTCCTCTCCCACAGGAATGACCATCCTGCCTTCGATCTTCAGCTGCTGCTTGAGCGGCTCGGGAATGCTGGGAGCGGTGGCCGCCACGCTGATGCGGTCGTAGGGAGCATGCTCCGGCAGGCCCAGGCTTCCGTCGGACTGGATCACTGTCACATTCTCCACCCCCGCCCGGGCCAGGTTTAGTCTGGCCGCCTCCACCAGCCCTGCTATGCGCTCCACGGAGTAAACCTGCCCTCCCGGGCGGACCAGCTCGGCCATAACCGCGGCATGGTAGCCGCTGCCTCCCCCTACCTCCAGCACATTCATGCCCGGCTGCAGGTCGAGGATGGTGCACATTATGGCCACCATATGAGGAGCGGATATGGTCTGGCCCCGACCGATGGGAAGAGGCGTATCGTCGTAAGCCCGGCTCTGCAGCGGCTCGGGGAGAAAAAGCTCTCTTGGCACATGGGACATGGCCGATATGACCCGCGGATCGGCTACTTCCTCAAGGCTGGAGAGAAGCTGCTCTTTGTTCAAATCTCTCGACCCCAAATTCTCTGGATGTCCTTGGCCTCGGCTGCATCGGAAAAGCCCTCGCCGCGCAGTTTGATCTTTACTATCTCATAGCGGGACCCCTTGGCCGATCTGGCCTCGCCTACAGTGAACAGCTCATCGCCGGGAACGCTGATCTTTATAGGGCGGGTCTGGCCGCTGCGGTAGATGGAGATCTTCACTGCCACCTGGTCTGTGGCCCGGGCCCAGACGGTCCGGACTGATGCAGCGGGAGCGCTCTCCACCCGTCGGTCCGTCTCCAGGGATGTGATCTGGGCCATGACCACATCCCTGGCCGGATCGTCCACTAAAAGCTCATCTCCTACCTGGAGTAGCTCCTTGGCCGGGATATGGATGAAGTAGGGCTGGGACTGCTGCTCAGAGCTGACGATAACCTTCAACTTGACCAGACGCTCCCTCTCGGCCGGAAGGCTGTGCACCATCCCGCAATCCTCGCAGCGCACCAAATTCTCCTGCCCGGATTTTATCAGGGCATGATCGGTATCGCTGCCGCAGGAGGGGCAGAAGATCTGATCCTGTATCATAATAGAATAATGGATCTGGTAGGTATTTAAATTATGGCGGACAGTCGCAGGACTCCCCTCTCGCGCAAGGCGGCTAAATTTTACAATAGAAAAATTTTTTAAAGAAGAACGCAGATCTAAACTTATGAAAGAAAATAACAGTGATTGCCGGATCTCCCCGGAGAGGAGCGCTGATGAGTGCTGCAGCATTGCCGAGAGCATGATTGAGGAGATCAATCAGATCACCCTGGCCGAGAGGCAGGCGGGGCTGTACTCAGGCGCAGGCAGGAAGGGCTCTTTTAGAAAAAGGCTCATCCGCCAGATCAGGGAGGCCAGAAAGCTGGCCATGGTCTGATCTTATTCTAATCCGTTTATCTGGGGGATGAAAAGCATCAAGTGATATATCCGGATTAATCTGTGAGGGTAAAGAAAATTAAACATAAAAAACTATTTTTATTATGTAGGATCCCTATTTCCTGCACGAAAGCTATTTATATTAATCTAGTTACTTATTTGTTGTGGACGGCGAATCTAAAGATTGCTCCATTCCCAGATCATGCTCTGAGGTGGAGGTGGACCTCAAGAGGCTGGACCGGATGCTCCAGGCAGCCCACCGCAGCTCCATTGAGATCAAGGACAGCTACGATTTCTATGTCCTGGCCTTAAAGGAGTTCAACAAGGGAAACCTGGCCGAGGCCTTCCTGGACTATGACCGGTCGCGCTATGAGTTGACCGCAGCCATTAACGAGGCCAAGATCAAGATCAAGGGCTCGCGCTTCCACAGCATGAGAACCATATCCTACTTCTTCAAGCTCTACGGGCTCTATGCCGTGATCTTCGCCTCTCTGTCCGTGGCTTTGTTCAGCGCTCTGATCTACCTCTACTCAGGCGTCGAAGTTTTGGGCGTGCCTCTCTGGGCCGCTTTCTTCGCCGGCCTGGGCTCCTCCGCCCAGATACTGACCGGCGTGGCGGACGACCTGCGCCGCTATGGCCTGGCCTCGCGATACAAGAGGCTGTGGTATATGGCCATACCCATTCTGGCCATGGTCTTCGGATATATGGCCTACCTGGTCTTCTCCTCCGGGATCATAGCCACGGATGATTCCCAGAGCCGGGAGTTCTCCATCATGTTCATCTGCTTTCTGACCGGATTTCTGACCAAGTGGATCATCGGCCGGCTCTCGCGGATGTCCAGGGATATTTGAGGGACTGAGTGTCCTAGCTATGAGATGCATCCAAGTAAGAGAACCCTCTGAAATTAGAACCGACAAATTTTTGCTCTAAAATCATATTATTTTCATCCATGAAGAAGTTGGTCGAGTTTAAGCTAAAAGATGGAAGTTCCTTTTATGCTGAAATAGAGATTCCTGAATCCGAGGGCGTGACCAGAGCAGGCCGCAAAGATCTGCCTGCAGAAGCCAATATGATGTTTGAGGATGCCATCAATAAGGTAAAGCCCATGGCTACAGCGATTATTGAAAGCATGCGCAGCATTACCGATCCAGGTCCAGAAGTTGAGGTCTCGTTTGGACTGAAGCTGACCGCCACCGCAGGAGCCGTTGTCGCTTCGGCTGGCGCGGAGGCTAACTATGCCCTGACTCTCCGATGGCCGGGAGGAAAATAGTCTATGTCTGCACTCCACGGGTATCCCCAATCCTCTCTGGTTCGCGTCAAAAAGGATGGCGCAACAATTGGATTGGGAATGCTCGTGGATGACGAAAATATCATAACCTGCGCCCATGTGGTGGCCAGGGCGCTGGGAATAGCAGACGAGACACCCGAAATGCCTTCTGGCAAGCTAATCCTCGACTTTCCATACCTCAAGAGATCCTGTGAGGGGCATGTTATCCATTGGAGTCCTCCCTCGATAGATGAGCATTCTGGAGAGGTTGGGGATGTGGCAGTGCTGCGCCTGGACTCGAAGACGCAAGAAGCACAGCCAACTCCGCTCTCCCCAGCCAGGCCCCTTCCCGGTCATCAATTCAAAGCCGTGGGATATCCGAAAGGATATGAGAACTATGGGGCCTCTGCCGATGGCATCATCAAGGATATCCTGCCCAGCGGCCGCATGCAAATAGAAAGCCTTACGGTCAATGGAGTGCCCGTCCAGGAGGGCTTCAGCGGCACTCCAGTGTGGGATGAAGAGCTCAAGGGCGTGGTTGGAATGGCAGTGGGTGCGCTCAAGGGCGACAGGGTAGGATTCATCATTCCTGCCCAGGAATTGCGCCGGATCTGGCCAGAGCTGCCACTATCTCCTCCTCCGGGCTTAAGCGAGGTTCCGCAGCTTCCTGGACAATTCGTGAATAGGCCCCTGGATCTGGCCGGGATGAAGGAGTCGCTCCTGAAAGAGATCAATCAGCCAGCAGGCTATCATAAGATAGCCGTCCTGGGGATGGGTGGAAGCGGGAAATCCATTCTGGCGGCAGCACTGGTTCTCAGGAACAAGGAGCTTTGGCAGTTCTTCCCGGATGGCATCTTCTGGATAAGATTGGGCAAGGATGCAGGCCCGAAATTGCTGCAAAGGCAGCTCGGACTGGCGCAATCTCTTGGAGACAAGAAAGGCTTTCATGACATGGAGAAGGGCAGGGAGCGTCTACAAGAGCTATTGGGAGAGAGAAGAGTACTGATCGTCTTGGACGATCTGTGGGAGAGCGATCATTTCCTGCCCTTCGATTGCCTGGGGCCCAATTGCAGGATGATGGTCACCACGCGGGATCTGGCGCTGCTCAAGGAGCTGGACTTCGAGGAGCAGAACGTGCATAAGCTGGGACTGCTCGACCCTGCCCAATCGGGAGAGATGCTGGCCAATTATGCCGGGCAAAGACCTGATGCAGCCATCGAAAGTGAAGTGATAAAGGAGTGTGGCCGCTTGCCCCTGGCCCTGGCTATGATCGGAGGCATGATCAAGAGCGATGACCGATTGCAGTGGAATGACATTTTAGAAATGCTCCGAAATGCGGATCTGGAGGAGATCAAGAAGAGGTTTAAGGATTATCCTTATCCTGATCTGCTGAAAGCCATTCAAGTGAGCGTCATGGCATTAGAGCCAGAGGAGCAGGCTCTTTATGCTGATTTTGCCGTTTTTCCAGAGGACACGCCAATACCCGAGGCTGTGTTGGAGGTCTTCTGGAAGTATCGAGGGCTGCCCGATTATAAGATTGGTCGCAAGCTGGCTCGCTTTCTCGATCTCTCTCTGGCCACATCCGACGGGAAGGGGAGAATCGTCCTTCACGACCTGCTATACGATTATGTGAGGAGGCAGGCAAGTGATCTGGAAGCATTGCACAGGTCTCTCCTGGAGGCTTACGGCAAGGTCTGTCCGGACGGCTGGCATACCGGCCCAGACGACGGCTACTTCTACCAGCATCTAGCCTACCATCTGCTCCACTCCGGCAGAAAGGAGGAGCTGAAGGGGCTGCTCCTGGACCTGCGCTGGCTGGAGATCCGCCTGGAGAAGACTGATGTCACCTCTCTGATCTCAGATTATGATCTGCTGCCTGATGATGAAGAGATCCGGCTCCTTCAGCACTGCCTGCGTCTTTCTTCTCATGTACTCTTCCGGGATTCTAGAGAGCTCAGCGGCCAGCTCCTTGGCAGAATGCAGGGTATAGACCTGCCGGGAATCAAGGGGTTGATGCAGCAAGCGGGTGGTGCGAAAGGCCGCCCTTGGCTGCGACCTATCATACCGAGCCTCACCGCCCCGGGAGGGCCCCTGATCAGAACTCTGGAGGACCATGCCGATTGGGTTAATGCTGTGGCTTTAACTTCGGACGGTCGGCGGGCTATCTCGGCATCATACGATAGGACTCTCAAGATCTGGGATCTGGAGAGCGGCGAGGCGATTCGAACTCTGGAGGGCCATGC
>DAWB01000222.1:0-1843 GCA_002505805.1 Methanosaeta sp. UBA80
CAACATGCGAAAAGTAATTAAAAGTTATGGTCTCAATAAATAGCGATGCAGCAAGAGGGGAGGGAGATCTTAAAAAGGCATATGGTCGATGCCTGCGTCAAGGTGGCCAATAGCTCCGGCTGCTCTGATGCCGTGGGAGTCCTTCGTGGCGCACTCATTCTGGCCGAGGGGCCGGTATCCATGGATGAACTGGTGGAGGAGACGGGATACAGCAAGTCCACAGTCAGCGCCAATATGAGCACACTGGAGCGGCAGGGTCTGGCCAAGAGGGTGATAGTGCCGGGGGACAAGAGATATTATTATCTTGCTGTTTCCGATCCTGATTCTCTGAAAAAAGAGATGATAATCAATATGAGGCAGGAGATACAGCTGGTCATTGCCGCCATAAACCGGACCGAGGAGGATCTCAAGTCTTATACCCGCCCATCCGATCAGACAACCAAGAGGGTCCGCCAGGCAAGAAGCTGCTACCAGCATCTTGATCGGCTCTTGGATCTGATCTCCCGATATGATATCGGGGAACTGATCCAGCTATTGGAGCAGGGAATCAAGAATGACTGATGCCCGCTCTTGACAAGGCTACTTGCTTACTGTGATCAAGGCATCCAGTATGGCCTCGACCTCATGGTGATGGGCGTCCATGACATGATATGCCAGAGAGGAATGCTGCCTCTTGGCAGAGGGCCATGAGATCTTTTCGGGAGATTGTGGGCAGCTTGAGATTTCGTGAATCGTCAATCAGTTGCTTCAATCCGGTCTTGAAATTCTGGCATTAATTATAAAGTCTGATTGCATAAGGAGATCTCCTTATCTCCTGGCCGCACCTGGATTTGAGGTCCTCCCAGGAGACAGACTCTAGGATAGATCCGATACTGCATCCGCTAAGACAAAAAAATAATCGGAGTTAAATCAAAGCTCTTTCCGCCCTTTCTATATTCAACCGGGCCAGCAGAGGCTCTTCCTTTTCCAGGGGGATATATTTCTCCCAGGACCTCCAAAACATTCTCTCACCGGCCAGTCTCTCCTGCACCCCCTCTTCCGGCAGAATATGATCCCAGGGCTTGAGGCATAGTGCGGCAGTTCCTGTTCTGCTCTGCAGCTTTGTCGAAGGCATATATCTCTGCCAGGTGGTCCAACCAACGGCTTTCATCTTCCTATCACCTGATAATCAATTATGGTCGGCCTTTACTTAGTTATTTTTGAGAATTGATCATAATCATTCATATCATACTGCATAGGAAAAATTCATAAAAAAACATACAGAAAATCTATTTGCTGAAAGGAGACGTCAAAGCTTTTGGCATGATTTATTGTATTCAGAGAGCCTTTGATTATGCCTTTAGAGGATCTGGCGTATTTGTGATATGGAAAACCCTTTTTTTTGTCTCAGTCCGGATTGCATATTCAGACCATAGACAGAATCTCAGGAGATACAGATAGCGGACTCGCCTCAGTCAAAAGCGAATATGAAAATATCGTAAATATAAATATAAAAAATAAAAATATGCTTACTGGCAGGTGTCGAGAAGCCCCTTCTTCTTGCCGCCCCTCTTGTCTCCGGGCTTGATGGGTTCGACCTTTGCTTCCTTTTCTTCAGCCTTTTCCTTCTTCTCCTCGTGATGGGTCATTTTTTTCACGCTCCAAATAATGGTAAGCATTATCAGTTATTAATCTTTCTCCTTATCTAGCAATGTTTTATATTATTTATGTAATCACTAAAAATAAGGATTTCTGCAGAGGATGATCTGTACCTGCTCTCTTTCTCAAGGTCTTTGCCCTCTGCCATCGATCTGGATGAACGCCCTATGGTTATGGATGGAAAAAGGTTGCTAAGGAGCCTCTG
>DAWB01000222.1:1855-3713 GCA_002505805.1 Methanosaeta sp. UBA80
TCCCCCGCACAGGTCCAGATACTCGCAGCTGCCGCAGGCACCGGTGAGGCTGGACCTGATCTCCCTTAGTGCCAGCAGCTCGGGGGATGGATTGTCGATCCAGATATCCCGGAAGGAGCGCTCCCGGACATTTCCCACCACCACCTGGGGCATGAAGNNCATGAAGTGGCAGGGATGAACATCGCCTCTATAGTTGATGTTGGCCACCTTCACCCCCGTGGAGCAGCCGCCGGCATTGGTCAGCAGCTTTCGCACCTCCTCCCTTCTGGGATCATCCTTCAAGATCTCCATGAGGAAGGCACCGTCCATGGGCGAGTCCGTAGTCAGTATCTCTATGTTCTGGCCCCTGAGCTCCTCAGCCGCCTCCGCCAGAAAGCGGATGACGCTGCGCCTCTGCTCTGCGGTGACATCGCGATCGGCTATGCCTGCCCCCCGGCCGGTGGGAACCAGGTGGTAGAGGCAGAAGCGGGGAATGGACTCTTCCAGAGCCAGGCTGAGCAGAGCGGGGACGTCCTGCCAGTTGTCTTTTGTCAGGGTGATGCGTAGGCCCGTCTTCAGGCCGGCATCCCGGGCATTTCGCAGGCCCTGCAGGGCCCGGGCATGAGCGCCAATAGCCCCCCGGAAGGCGTCGTGCCTTTCCGGATCGACGGAGTCCAGGCTTACCCCCACATAACCGATTTTGGCTTCGGACAGCAGCCGGGCCACCTGGGGGGTGATCAGAGTTCCATTGGTGGATATAACCGCCCGCAGGCCCACCTCCCGGGCATGAAAAGCCAGGGCATAGAAGTTGCGGCTTAGAAGAGGCTCGCCGCCGGTGAATATCACAATGGGCACCTTCAGCTCAGCGAGCTGGTCCACCAGAGATATTCCCTCTTCCAGGGTCAGCTCCTCTCTCCCCTTCTTCTGAGCATCCATGTAGCAGTGCTGGCAGGAGAGATTGCACTGCTCTGTCAGATTCCACATCACCACCGGCCTCTTCTGAGCGGAGAAGCGCAGAAGATCCGGGGGCAGATTCTGGCAATTCTGCGAGGCTCGAAGTGCCTCCCATACCGTGGCCTGGTCTGCCAGGGCTTTGGAGAATATTATCATCGCTCCGACCTCTCCTTTAAAAGGGCGAGCATGGCCTGGAAGGTGAAGCTCTCCGGCATAACATCCACCCTTATCCCCAGCCGCTCCAGCTCCTGGGCGGTGGGAAGACCAATAGCAGCAACAGTTCCCTCCTCCAGAGCCTGGTATAGCTCTTCCTTGCGGCTCAGGGCCTCCGCCCGCTCTACCAGAAAGCGGGCGGTAGAGGAGCTGGTGAAGGCGAATATATCCACGCTTTGAATCATCATGATCATCTCATCCAGCCGGGGATCGCCTGAGGGAACGGTGTCGTAGAGGGGTATGTCGTCTACAAAAAGCCCCGCCTCTTTGAGCCCCTGGGAGAGATACTGGCTTCCCTGGGCGCTGCGCAAAAATAAGATGCTGCTGCATCTTCCCCGCAGCATCCTCTCCAGGCCCGCCGAGCTGTACTCCTCAGGAACCAGGGCATCTAGACCCCTCTCCTCCAAGGCCTGCCTGGTCTTTGGGCCGATGGCCACAATGCTCTTTCCCGCCAGCTTATTTTGAAGGCCGGGGACCTTCAGGGCTATCTTCACCCCATTGGCGCTGGTGAAGGCCACACACTGCACATTGGCGATGCGTCCGAAAAGGTCGGCGGGCAGTTTTTTCTCCTCCAGGGATATGGCCGGAGCAGCTATAGGAGAGAAGCCATACTCCTCCGCCAGGGCAGCCGACTCGGCCTGCTGGTGGGCAGGCCGGAGGATGGCGATCCGCTTCTTGCCGAGCTTTTCCGATAGACGCACCACATCCCCCA
>DAWB01000222.1:3773-8824 GCA_002505805.1 Methanosaeta sp. UBA80
CTTCTCCACCATGGCCGCCGGGGTATCCGCCGGCTTTCCTGCTGCTATAAGGGCGGCAGCATTCTGCTTTAGGCGGGAGACGCCCATGAGCACCACCAGGGTTCCCCCCAGGCCGGCGATGGCCTTCCAGTCCAGTGGAGCCTCCTTGCCCGGCTCCTCATGGCCGGTGACTATGGTCAGAGATGAGGCCACCCCTCGATGGGTCACAGGAATTCCCGCCAGAGCAGGAGCGGCTATGGAGGAGGTCACGCCTGGAACCACCTCAAAAAATATGCCCCTCTCCTGCAATGCCAGGCCCTCCTCGCCCCCCCGGCCAAAGAGATAGGGATCTCCCCCTTTCAGCCTGACCACCATGGCACCCGATTCGGCTTTCTCGATGAGGAGAGAGTTGATCTCCTCCTGGGAGAGCTTATGCCGCCCGGCGTTCTTGCCCACATCGATTCTCTCAGCCCTGATTCCCTCCATCATCCTGGGATCGAGCAGCCGGTCGAACAAGACCACATCCGCCTGCTCCAGAAGCCTCCTGGCCTTGAGGGTCATGAGCTCCGGATCGCCGGGCCCCGCTCCCACCAGATAAACCTTACCGCGCGCCAAACTTCTTCACCGCCTCATCCACCAGCTCTCTTCCCCCCATATTCATCAGCCTTTGCCCCATATCCTCCGCCCGGTCCAGGGGCCGGTCGTTTAGAGATATCTTTTCATCCAGCCGGACGAACCTCTCGCCGTCCAGGGACAAAATCTCGGCCAGGACCCGAGCACTGCCGCCCGATGCGCAGGCGTGCACGGCCATGGGCACCACGCAGCCGCCCCCTACCGTCTCCAGTATTCGCCGCTCGATCATGGTCTCCGTCCTGGTGGGGGCATGGTCCAGGGCCCGGGAATGCTGTTCAGCTGCTGTTCCCTTCCTGGCCACAACGATTATGGTTCCCTGATTGGCGGAGGGAACAAACCGCTCAGCGTCCAGCCGGGCATAATCCATCTCCAGCCCCATCCTCTCAAGACCGGCCTCTGCCAGGACTATGGCATCGAAGTCGCCCCGATCCAGCTTGGCCAGACGGGTCTGCAGGTTTCCTCGCAGGCTCAATATCTGCAGATCGGGCCTGGCCCGGCGAAGCTGCGCCCCCCGGCGCATGCTGGAGGTCCCCACAGCCGCCCCCTCTCGCAGCCCCTCGATTCCCTCCCTCCCCCCGTCTCTATTGAGGAGAATATCGTAGGGAGAGTCGCGCTTAAGCACCGCGGATATGACCAGATCATCCGGCCTTTTGGTGGGAAGGTCCTTCATGCTGTGCACGGCCAGATCTATCTCCCCGGCCAGCATACGTTCGTCTATCTCTGCCACAAAGACCCCGAATCCGGTCAGCTGGTGCAGGGGCTTGTCTAAAAAGACATCCCCGTTGGTCTTGACCTTTATCAGATCTGTCTCCACTCCCCTGGCGGAGAGGCGCTCCTGGACTATCTCCGTCTGGCGGAGCGCCAGAGGGCTGCCCCGGCTGCCCACGATCAGCTTTTCAGGCAGGACGAAAACGCCTCCAGGGTGGTTTGGATCACATCCGGGCTGTGGGCGAAGGAGATGAAGTCGGTCTCAAACTGGCTGGGGGTCAGGAATACCCCCAATCTCAGCATGCGCCAGAAGAAGTCCAGGTATGCTTTCTTGTCGCATCTCAGAGCCTGAACATAATTGTGGGGCTCCATACCGAAGAACACCTTGAACATGGAGGCGATTCCCACCACGCTGTAGGGCAGGTCCAGATCCTTCAGGATATCCTGGAGAGCTCGGCGCATCTCTTCTCCCCTGGCCTCTAGCTTCTCCAGTACCCTCTCCTTCTCCATTATGTCCAGGGTGGCCATGCCGCAGGCCAGGGGCACGGGACTGCCGTTGAATGTCCCCGCCTGGTATACTCCCCCCCGAGGGGAGACCTGCTCCAATATGTCGCGCCTGCCTCCGAAGACGCCGATGGGAAATCCGCCCCCTATGATCTTGCCCAGGGTGGTAAGATCCGGCTTTATGCCATACAGCTCTTGGGCTCCTCCCAGGGCCAGCCGGAATCCGGTTATGACCTCGTCGAAGATGAGAAGAACATCATGCTCTTTGGTGATCCGCCGCACTCTTTCCAGGTAGCCCTTCTCCGGGAGCACCGGGCCGATGTTGCCCAAAACCGGCTCCATGATCAGGGCGGCGATCTGGTCGGGATAGGCGGCCAGGACGGCCTCCAGGGCAGCCGGATCATTGTAGGGCACCTGCAAAGTGTTTTTGGCCGTGTCCTCCGGCACCCCTCCGGAGTCGGGGGTGCCAAGGGTGGTGGCTCCTGATCCGGCCTTGATCAAAACGCTGTCGTGAGCGCCGTGGAATCCCCCCTCGATCTTGATGATCTTGTCCCGGCCGGAAAAGCCGCGGGCCACCCGGATGGCAGCCATGGTGGCCTCGGTGCCGGAGCTGACAAAGCGGAGCATCTCCATGCTGGGATAGTGCCGGGAGATCCTCGCTGCTGCCTCCACCTCCAGCAGGGACGGGGTTCCATAAAGCCATCCTTTCTCCATCTGCTCTCTTGCTGCCTGGATTATGACCGGATGGCGGTGGCCCAAAATCATGGGGCCGTAGGCCAGGCAGTAGTCGGTGAGCTGATTGCCGTCGGCATCCCATAGGTAAGGGCCGGCAGCCCTGGAGGTGTAAAAAGGAATGGGGGAGATGGCCCGCACCGGACTGGAGACGCCACCGGGCATCAGCTCCTTGGCCCGGTCAAAGAGTTGCTGGGATGAGTCGAGATGCATAGGTCCATCCTTCCCGGCAGGATGATTATCAAACTTGCGAGCCGGGGATGGAATTTGTCTCTGATTACTATTATTATTTTAGAAAAGTATAAATAATATCAAAGCACAACAATCTGTATTAGTATTATTGATTAGTTATGAATAGCGAGCAGTGGAAGAGGCCGCCTCAAAAAAAGGCATAAAAATCAAATTAAAAAAATATCATAAGGGATGGCACTTGTGAAACGCCTGCCGACCGGCCTCTTCCACTTTTTCTCTGACCTCTCTCAGGGCCAGCCCAGTCTTCTCCGCTATTCTCCTGCAGTCCTCATACTCCGGCTTGAGGGATATCATCACCCCCTCCAACCGGCTCACTTTGAGCCTGGCCTGNNGCTCTTCCCGCTCTGCCAGGAAGCGGTGGATGCTGGGAAAGACCCGCACTCCCAATGAGCCCGTCTCCCTGATGATTATCCCGGCCAGGTGCTCGCTATCCTCTGCCCTGGCGATGGCCCTTATCACCCATCCGGGCCGTCCCTTCTTCATGAGAGCAGGAAGGATGCAGACATCCAAAGCCCCCTCCCGCATCAGCCGCTCGATCAGATAGCCCAGCACCTCTCCGGTGACATCATCGACATTGCTCTCCAGTTGAACCACACTGTCGCCGTGATGGATGTGGCCCGGCATAGCGCCGGGTAAATGGGCCTCTGCCACGATCGCCCTCAGCACATTGGGCATCTCCAGCTCCTTTTTGCCCGCTCCATAGCCAATCCTCTCCACCTGGAGCAGAGGTGGCTCGCGCAGAAATTCATCGGTCAGAGCGGCCAGAAGAGCGGCACCGGTGGGGGTGAGAAGCTCCTCCTCCACCGGGCCGCCCCGCCAGGGAATATGGTGGGCGCGCAAGATCTCCAGGGCCGCCGGGCCGGGAACGGGCAGAAGGCCGTGTGCCGATTTAATTAATCCCCCCCCCACGGAGACGGGCAGGCACAGGACCTGCTCCGCCTCCAGGCTGGCCCGGGCGGCAGAGGATCCGGCTATGTCTGCCAGGGCGTCCAGCGCCCCCACCTCGTGGAAATGAGCCTGCTCTGGTGAGCTGCCATGCACCCTGCCCTCCGCCTCAGCCAGGATATGCAGAGCACAAAGGGCATTGTCCAGGGCTTTTCCTTTCAGTGCGGAGGAGCTGAGGATGGACCTGGCCTCATCCAATGATTGAAAGCGCCTGTCTGAGGTCACCGCTGCCCGGCAGGCCATGATGCTCCTCTTCTTCTGCCGGGTGATCTCCAGGCGGCAGCCCACGGACTCTTCCGCCTGGAGGTCGGGCCCAGGTCCAGAAGCGAGGCCATGATCATGTCGGTGGACGAGGGTAAGGGCTTTCTTGTGGCGATAAATGCGAATTGGCTATCGAATCCATTCATTGAAATAATAGATATGAGAATTTTAGATCATGTTGTCCCAGCCAGATAACCGCTTAGGCGATCAAATTCTTGCAAGCGCGGTTCGTTTCTTAATTGATGGAGGCGAAGAAGATTCGGCTAACGTGCTGCTTTCTTGTTCTCTCACCTTTTGGTGGTATAATAACGATTGGGGAGTCGATTCTTATAGATTCATGCTCAAGGGCCCACGCGCTGCTTACGACATCTTGAATGATAGATCGCATCCTATTAGAAAATCTGTCGAAAGAGCAATTGAAGCTGTCCTTCCTGTTGATATGGTAATGGACAATTTATTGGTAAGTGGTGAGCTTATCAGCATTGATCCTGACTGGCGTTCCGAATTACTTGAGATCGCACGCGGTAGAGGCATATCCAACCAAGCGGGAGGTGAACGGGCTGCAGGGATTCGCACATGGAACAATTTTGGATTCAGATCAGCATCAGAGATAAAAATCGCTGAAGCCCTTGATCGTGCAGAAGTCTTTTTCCTTCCAAACTGCAAAGCTAGGCTTGGTTTAAGAGAGAACCGACAAAACAGAGAAGCTGACTTCCTTATCTGCCACAATGGAAAATGGGGTATTATCGAAGTGGATGGGTCCCCATTTCATCCATCTACACGCACGGTGCAAGATCATGAGCGCGATCGACTCTTTAAAATTCATGGTATTAAAGTTATTGAGCACTATGATGCAAATAAGTGTTTTACACATCCAGAAGCGGTTGTAAGTGAATTCTTGAGAATTCTTGATCAATAGTTGTTTGGCAGGTCTATTAAGAACCTCTTTTTTGCCTATGATTAGACTCACAGATCATCGGGACTTAGTCGCCTTTGCCTAGGCTTCATGCATATAACCTACATTCCGGAGTAATCTT
>DAWB01000121.1 GCA_002505805.1 Methanosaeta sp. UBA80
TCTTCTTCTCCGGCTTCTTCACCACGGCAATCTCCTCCTCCTCCCAGGGCTTGAGGGCGGCGATCATGCGGGAGCTGCAAAGCGGGCACTCCGGCTGCTCCGCCACCCGCTCCACCGGTCGCAGGCTCTTCCACTTTTTACAGTTAACGCAGAACAAAAGCACCCGGTCGGCCATGATCCGGCTCTTTAAGAGGTCGATGACTGCGGCATCGGCATGCTCGGGAGATGTGACATCCCTGCCCCCTCCCCGCCCGCTGCTGCCTATGGGTGACAGCGAGCCGGTGACCACCTTTATCGATCCGTCCTTGATCTTCTCCAGCGCCCATTTGGCCCTCTCTATGTCCAGACGGTCGTGGTATATCTCCCGCAGCGCCTCCCGATACATGGGCGTTCCCTCGAAGACGGCCAAAAGCTTGGCCATGCTCACCCTCTGATAGTCTATATCCCTGGAGAAGGCTCCGAACTTGCGGGCCACATGCACCATCTTCCAGCGGAGAAGGGTGGTGTTCTTGAGGGTCATCTCCAGTATGGGCTCCACATAGGAGGGGTCCAGCTCTTCCAGGGTCCGGGCGATCTCCTCGGCCAGAAGGGGCCTTGGAAGGGCCAGCTCAATGCGATAGGGATCGACGGAGATCTCCACGCTGCTGCCGAAGCGGGCGGAGAGAAGGGAGGAGATTATCCTGCCCAGCGTATCATTGGTCTTGTGGCCGAGGCAGGCATTGATCACCGCCCCCTCTCCTCCGCTCTCCACAACGATGCGGGACTGATCAGGTATGGAATGGCCCTTTTCCACCTGCTTGGATATGAGGTCTACCAGCTCCCTGCCTGCATCCCCATTAACAGGATATCTCTCCTGCAGCCAGGCAAGAGCCCGATCCCGTCCTTCCTGCCGCCCGCCTTCTTTCTCACGCTCCTTCTCGCCCTCCTCTTCGTCCTCCCCCTCCAGGATCCCGGCGATCTCCCTGCGGATCTCTCCCACCTCCTGGGCCACGGCAAAGGGAACGGGAATCTCTTCCCCGGTCCAGGATGGAATCTCCCCGCTCCTGTGGATGGGAACCACCTTTATCTCATCCTCGCCGATCTCGGAGATCTCCCAGATCTCTCCTTTGGTGACAAAGGTGGCTCCTGGCTCGGCAAAGCTGATCACAAAGGCCTCATCCAGGGTTCCCACTGACCTGCGGCCCACCATATCGTAGACATTGAACCTCTTCTCGTCCGGGATCATGGAGAGGTTCTCAAAGTAGTACTGGCGGGCCTTCTTGGTCCTCTGCAGGATGCAATCATCGGAGAGCCGCACCAGCCGGCTCTCCTCCATCTGGGCTATAACTCCTGCCATCTCCTCCCCGGATAGCTCCCGGAAGGAGTAAGCCCGGCTGATTATCTCTCGGGCCCGCTCCAGGGCAATCTCCCAGAAATCCATCTCCAGGCCGACGATCTGGTTGGCCAGAACATCAGCCGGCCTCTCGTGAATGCTGATCTTTTCCAGCTCTCCTGCCGCCGCCCGGCGGGAAATAACACAGGCCTCGGCAACATCATCGGCACAGGTGGCGATGATGGTCCCGGAGGAGACCAAGCCTATCCTATGCCCGGCCCGCCCCACCCTCTGTATCAGGCGGGAGACGGTGCGGGGGGAGCTGTACTGAACCACATGGTCCACATCGCCTATGTCTATCCCCAGCTCCATGGAGGAGGTGCAGATCAATCCCTGCAGCTCTCCTGCTTTGAAGGCCTCCTCCGCCTCCACCCGGGCCTCCACGGAGAGGCTGCCGTGGTGCACTCCTACAGGCAGGCCCATCTGGCGGAAACGGGAGCCCAGAACCTCCGCCGCCTGACGGGTGTTGACGAAGATCAGGCTCTTCTGGCTCTCAACCATCTCTTTTATGAATCGGATCTGGGCCGCCAGGCGGGGATCGCACTCCAGGGTGCCGGCCAGGGTCCTGTCCCCCTTGCCCGGCATGGGACTGGCCACCAGAAAATCGCTGCTCCTCTGCACATCGGTCTCGACTATTTTATAGCTCCTGTGGCTGCCCACCAGCAGCCTGGCCACATCATCCGGAGAGCCCACCGTGGCCGAGAGCCCTATCCTCTGAAAATCGCCCGCCAGCTCGGCCAGCCTCTCCAAAAGAACGGACAGCTGAGATCCGCGCTTGGAAGCGGCCATCTCATGTATCTCATCCACCACCACCACCTTGACGCTGGAGAGGTTCTTCCGCAGCCTTTTTCCGGTGAGCATCACCTGCAGCGTCTCGGGGGTGGTTATCAGCAGATCCGGTGGATGCAGGGCCTGCCTTCTCCGGTCTGCCTGGCTGGTGTCCCCGTGCCGCACTGCCACAGAGATGCAGAGCCACTCTCCCCAAAGATGAAAGCGGCGCAGCATGTCCCGGTTCAGGGCCCGCAGGGGGGTTATGTAAACAGCCAGGGTGCCCTTGCGCTCGCTATTCAGGATACGATGAAATATGGGCAGGCTGGCAGCCTCGGTCTTTCCCGTGCCGGTGGGAGCGATGAGCAGCACATTCTCACCGGATAAGATAGAAGGTATGGCCTCTTCCTGGGGCTCTGTCGGCTGGAGGATGGCCTCCTCCGTGAGCTTCTGCCTTATCCGATCATGAAGCCCATCAAAAGCGTTCACATCTCATCTTTTCCAGGAGGGAATATGAAAGCCTTGCGGCAAAGACGAAATCATCCTCGGCGATAGACGAATCTGTTCTGAAAAAAGACGAAGATCGGCAGAGCAGGGTGCTTAATGCTTTATAAGGGGCATAGATCTTAAATCGGTCAGAATTGCTGCAAAATCACCAGTCGTACTTCAGGACATATATTAATGAAAAGATTTTCCGGCTGAGAATTTCCCGAAATTATTCTACATTTTGGTCTTTATTTTAGTAAACCTTTTATAGATTGACCGATCAGTATAAAATAGCATTTGGCATGAGATCAATATGGTTATTTTGCGGAGGGAGAGCTAAATCGTAAGAATATGATATATGTTAGCTAATAATAGATCTGCTGCATATCTCGCTAAAGCAATTGAAGGGGGGAATAGAGATTAGTTTTGATCACAAACAGACCGCTGTTTATTATCCGGTGGAGCAGGACTACATTGAGGTAGACGAGGCCATAGCTCCTCTTCTCATATCGCTATGGGATAACAAAATAAGAACCTGCAACTCCTGTCAGGAAAATGAGCCTGGAATAATCTGGATTGAATTTTATTCCATGAAGGATGTGGAAAGACTGCTGACCATAATGGTCAGATCTATGGGAGACAGGATCAACGACCACCCCGAGGTCAATGATTGGTTCTGCTACAGGATAATGGGGCATGAGGGCGAGATGCTTCCAGGCTGGCGCTATGAGGCCTACCCCAATCTTTTTTCTCAAGGAAATGATGCAAGCGACGAGATTTATCCCCGGGGGATATTCGAGAGCAAGGTAGAGCTGTCCGTTTCAACCCGTTTTCCCATAGAAGATCATCAAACTGTGCTCAATCTGGTAAATAAATATCTGGAGAAGGGATTGGATAACTATACAGAGCTATCCGACGAGCAATGGGACTATATCAAGCAGTATCTTCCCCCGCAGCCCTATAATGCTAAACTCAGAACCGAGGATCGGAGAATTCTGGATGGCATAAGATACGTCTTAAGGACCGGTTGCCCCTGGTCGGAGATCCCTCGCAGATACGGATCGTACCTATCGGTCCGGGCCAGGTTGAAGAGATGGTCCAATGAGGGCGTCTTAGAGCCCATACTAAGCAGCATTGATCCGGATGACAGATACAAAGGGAGGCTCTCAACCTATATTGCTCCACCTGAACAGCAGACAGTCACCGAAAGGAAGAACGTCGTAGGCAAGATTGAATCTGTAAGGGAAGAGATGGCTCCGATGTCAGTATCTCAATAGTTTTATTTAATTTTTAATGAGTTATGGATTTTTTTTATTTCAGTTTATTAATATTCAAGGATTTAAGTTAACTATATTCAATATCTTATCATAATACTAATAGGAAAAGCCTTTAATACTTTAAACAACTTTACTAAATTATTAATTTGGTAATCCTATGAACTCCGCCGAGCGATCCGATCTGCCAGCAAACTCTATCTCTCGGATAGCCATGGCCATAGAAGATGAATTAGCCCATCTTGATGAAAACTACAAAAAACCTCTTTTTGCAGCTTTAGGTTCTCAATGGCAATCCATCCTGATTAAGCTGGGAAGGAGGCCAAAGAATGGAAATAAATTTTTAAAAAAACAAATAAAAAAACATCATACCGTTCATAAATTCAATTCTCATGATAGAGCTTCCTTACGTCAGCAGGAAACTGGCTCGCAGATCGGCCAGCCCGTAAAGGAGATCTCTTCCATCTATCCGGTGGTAAATATCTATGACAAGGCAGAGGAGACCAGTTCTGCCATAGATGCCTATTGGTGTGATTGCGGACTGGGACTATCAGAGATGGGACAGTTCCAGGATGCTCTAGCATCTTACGATAAGGCTCTGCAGATAAATCCACGCTCCTATAATGCTCTCAAGAACAGAGCTAATGTGCTCTATAGAATCGGAAGATACGAGGAGGCTGTCAGCGACTTTGAGAATGCCCTAAAGGTAAATCCGAGTCTTATAGATGCCTGGCAGGGCCTGGGCAATGCCCTGAGCAAGCTCGGCCGATATAAAGAGGCAGTATCAGCTTATGAGAGCTGTCTCAAGATAAATGCGTCTTTCATAGATGCCTGGGTGGGGCGAGGTGTGGCTCTGGGCAATCTGCATTGCTATCAGAAAGCGGCAGAGTCCTTCGACAGGGCTATTGAGATCAATCCCAACCTCAAAGAAGCCCTTTATGGCAAATACCTGGCTTTGCAGCAGACTAAAGCCGGAGATGAGCTGGCCCTGATAAATGAGCAGATAACGGCGATGAAAGAGTCCATGGAACCACTATCCATTCCCGCCCCAGGAAGCTCATCGGGAAGCTTTCCGGTTCCGGTAAGAGATGATTTTGCTGCCTATTTTCTGAAGGCGGGCTCAGAACATTATAAGAAAGGTAGTCTGGAAGACGCCGCCTATTACTACAAGAAGGCCACATCCGTAAGCCCTCTCGCCCCCGAGGCATGGTATGAGCGGGGCCTGGCACTGTTTAAGTTGGGCAGCTATGAGGAGGCACTTGAATCCTTTAATGCTGCCCTGAAGCTTGATGAGAATTATATTGATGCCTGGAACAATAAGGGAGTGGTACTGGATAAGTTGGGAAGGTATGAAGAGGCCATTGAATGCTACGAGGCCATCTTAAAGATCAAACCCTGGGATACCAGAGCCTGGCAGAATGAGGGACTTTTGCAGAGAAAGCTCGGCCAGTATCAATCAGCTTTTATCTGCTTTGACAATATCACCAAGATCGAGCCATCCAGCTTTTCCGGTTGGTGCGCCAGAGCGGAGGTGCTCTACAAGTTCCTGGGCCGGCATGATGAGGCCATAGAGTCGTACAACAATGCCCTACAGATAGATCCCGGCAACAGCTCCATATGGTTCGACAAAGGAGTATGCTTCTATGAGCTGGGCCGCTACAGCGAGGCCCTTTCCAGTTATGACAAGGCCATAGAGCTGAATCCTCATAGATCCAAGTTCTGGAATAACAAGGGAATAGTTCTCAAGAGGCTGATCCGCTACAAGGAGGCCATAAAGTGCTTTGATAAAGCCAGAGAGCTGGACGATAGCAACGCATCCTCCTGGTACAACCGAGGACTTACTCTGGATGAGATGGGCCAGTATGAAGACGCGGTGAGGTCTTTTGACAAAGCCCTGGAGCTTGACCCGGAGAGCGCCGATGCCTGGAACAATCGGGGAGTATCTCTTAAAAATCTGGAGCTATATGATGAGGCCATCAAATCCTTTGACAACGCCATAGCCATCAATCCCAACTATGCTATGGCCTGGAACAATAAGGGCAATGTTCTGTTCGCTCTGCACAGATACAATGATGCTGTGGACTGCTTTGAGAGAGCTACGGATATAGATCCCGATTACTTCGATGCCTGGAACAATAAAGGCAATGCCCTCTCTCAATTGCAGAGCTATGAAGATGCCATATGCTCTTATGAGAAGGCCATTGAGATAGATTCCTGCGATACCAAGACCTGGTTTAATGAGGGGCTGGCATACATCAATTTGGGTCGATATGAATGGGCGATAGAATGTTTCGATGAGGTCTTGGAGATCGATCTGTCATATATTCCGGCCTGGATCTACAGGGGAATTGCTCTCAACCGGCTGAGCAGATACGAAGAAGCTCTGGCCTCATTCGAGGAGGCCCTGGAAATAAATACCTCGGATCCTGCCGCCTGGCATTTCAAGGGAGAGGTTCTCTGCAAGCTGGGGCTCAAAAAAGAGTCAGATGATGCTCTTTCTAAGGCGGCGGCGCTGGGCTGGAAGTTTGAGGTTGCCCTGCATTAAATGAATAAGTCAACAACGCTTAATCATTACCCACGCCCAGAGTACGAAAGCAGGCTAAAGACTGTTCCCCAGGCCCAGAGAGGAGCATCTGATCAGAAAAAAGATGTCTGGATATATTCCCTTATCACATCTCCAGCTCATATGTAACAATAACATATGATGTAACATCTACCATGTCTTTTCCGGAGGATTCCAAGACTCCTCCATAAAAGTCTTCAGGATATCCATAGTCGGAGATATTCAAGACCTGGCCCAGGCGCAGGCCCTCTGCGGCAGCCATCTGCTCTGCATCGGCCCTGGCATTGGCCACTGCCTTATCCCTGGCCCGGGACTTCGCGGCGGTGGAATTAAAAAGACCATAACCAGCCACATAAGCGCTGGCTCCGGCGGACTCTGCCGCATCCAGCAGCTGATCAATCCTGCCTTTTTCCGTGCTGTTTAGCTTTACCATTGCCGACAGCGTCAGTGCCGTGGCCTCAATGCTGCTATTGTCGCAGACCGTCTTGTTGTTTATAGTTTGACAGATCTCTCTTCTGGAAGAAGCACTGGAGAGGGCAGCTGAATCGTCTCTGGTGATCTCAACATCATTGATCCCTGCCGCCTTCAGAGCCTCCAACGCCCTATCCATAGTCTGGCGGACCGTCTCCTGGTCCTGGCTCATATTTCCACTGCCGCTGGAAGCGGATACTATGATTGTTGTGGTGTCTGACGGAAANNAATGGCAGGGCAGCCTGCCAGTATTATTGCCGCTATCAAAGCTAAGCTTTTCATCTGATCCCCACGAGTTATCTGTCATCTGAAGATATTTGAATAGCTCCCTCAATTGTCAGCGGCAATAGCAATTTTGCTTTTTGCCGGCGAAAACAATCACTGCCGTAATGCAGCGCAACAGATCTTTTCATCTTCTGCATGTTCTGCAAAATTTGAAATAGATCTTAAGCAGAGGTTGTATTCAGGTGAATGCAGTGAAATTTGAAGACACCGAGAAAGCTCAACCGGACATAAACGCCATCTTTCAATCTGACTCTGGATCTGGCATTCTCACCATGGAGCCGGTGGCGGGAAGAGAGAATAAAGCCGGGAAGCGGGATCTCGGTGAGATCTTCTCAGAAGCCCTGGAGATCTATCGCCACAATCCCATCCTGATCGTTCCCTCCCTCGTTCCCGTATCTGCATTGGTCCTGGGAATGCTGATCTTTGTCGGCTACCTGGGACTGATGGCCATATTTGCCGACGGCGGCTTTCTGGCGCTCTCCTTTTTGGCCTCTCTATTGCTGTTTGCGGTATTGATGGTGGTTCTCATCTTTCTGGCAGAGGGAGCGAGCATAGAGATGATCAGCCAGGCGTCTATGGGTGATACAGCGGACCTATCTACTGCCTGGACGAGCACCAGGAACAACTTGGAGCCTCTGGTTCTCACCTCCATACTGGCGGGAATAATGATTGCACTGGGATATGCCCTCTTCTTCATACCGGGATTGATTCTCAGCTTCGCCTTTTACTTCATAACCCAGGTGGTCATGATCGATGGAAGGTCGGGCCTGGAGGCTCTGAAAGCCAGCTACAGATTTGTGGAGGCAAATCTCTCCGACTGCCTGATAGTGGTGCTGGCCTCCCTGGCCATCAGCGCAGTGCTCCACTCTGTACCAGTCATCGGCCCCCTGCTTGGGCTCATATCTCTGCCTTATATCTATGCCCTGGCCACATTGCTTTACCTCGATCGCGGCTCAGACAGGAAGAGTCCACAAGAGACGCAGGGCGAGAGGGTGGAGATTGTCTGAAGGGAAAATCAGAATGCCAATAAGGGCTGAGACAGCGGCAAATCCCTGTTTCAACCATTATCTTTAATTTCAGTTCTGACAAGGCTGCTCTCATGAGCAAAATCGGAAAGGCGATCCGACTGGAACGCATCCTGGATCGCAGGACACACAGGACGGTCATTGTGCCCATGGATCACGGCATATCCGTGGGCCCCATCGCTGGCATCACCGACCTTCCCACCACTGTGGACAAGGTGGCAGAGGGAGGAGCCAATGCAGTTTTAGGACATATGGGGCTGCCCCTACACGGCCATCGGGGCTACGGGCGGGATATCGGACTGATAATTCATCTCTCGGCATCAAGCTCCCTTGGCCCCGATCCCAATCACAAGGTTCTGGTAACCGAGGTGGAGGATGCTATCAGAGTGGGCGCGGATGCGGTGAGCATTCATGTCAACGTTGGCGCCGAGGATGAGGCGGAGATGCTTCACGATCTGGGCAGAGTGGCCCGCACCTGCGATCTGTGGGGCATGCCGCTCATAGCCATGATGTATCCCCGCGGCTCGAAGGTTAAGAGCGAGCACGGCGTGGAGTACGTCAAACTGGCCGCCCGAATAGGCTCAGAGCTGGGAGCGGATATCATCAAGACCAACTACACCGGATCACCGGACAGCTTCCACGAGGTGGTTGAGGGATGCAGCGTGCCGGTGGTGATCGCTGGAGGCCCAAAGGTGGACACAGAAAGGGATCTGCTTCAGATGGTTTATGATGCAATAGCAGTGGGAGGAGCTGGCGTTGCCTTCGGCAGGAATATCTTCCAGGCGGAAAATCCCACCCTCTTGGTTAAAAAGCTTTGTTCCGTGGTTCATTTGGGCTATACCGCTGAGGAGGCGGAGAAGATCATCTAGACGATCTTCGAACTTATTTTAATTGAGAAATATCTCGCTTGAGGATGGGCAATCGGAATATTCAATCCTTCTAACCTCAAGCGAAATCTATATCCACTTCATGCAATACATTAGGATGCATGAAGTCTATACCATTCCTCCTCCTGGCATTTTGCCTGGCGGCAATGTCCTCTGCATCCGGGCAGGATGCCAGCTACTGGCAGGCTCAGGCGCTGAGCGATCATCAGAACGGGTCAAGCATCCTGGCCCTGGAAGACATCGAAGAATACCTGGCGTTAGAACCGGACGACACATGGGCCTGGAGCTTCAAGGCCAATCTGCTCAAGGATATGAATCGATACAGTGAGGCGGTGGACAGCTTTGACCAGATCATTCGCATCGATCCGGGCAATGCCCAGGCCTACAACGATCGTGCCCTCCTCCTCTCCGGAGGATTGAATCAGCATGACGATGCTCTGGATTCCATCAAAAAGGCCATAGAGATCAATCCGGGCAATGCCAATTATTATTTCAATATGGGCATCATCCTGGAGGCCCAAGAAAGCTATGATGAGGCTTTGCAGTCCTACAGCCAGGCCACCACTCTGAATCCTTCTCTGGCTGTGGCCTGGTACAGGCAAGGCATGGTCTATAAAGATCTGGAAAAGCTCGATGAGTCCCTCTCATCCCTGAGCCGGGCACTGGATCTGGATGCCAGCAACGCCGATGCCTGGAACGAGAAAGGGCTGGCTCTTATGGATCTTGGCTCCAGAGACGAGGCGATAGGCTGCTTTGAGAGAGCAGCTGCAATTGAGCCCTCCAATCTTGAGTTGCAAAACAACCTGGAGATGGCGAGATCGGGATCAAAAATGCAGCCCCAGAGAATTATGCAGTTTAATAGCACGAGCTGAGATTTCTACTGCACCCTTTTCCCAATTTTTCCTTTTAACAGGTGGCGCAGAATAAAGGCGGCTTATTCTCCTTCACCAGTTTTTCCACCTCTTTACAGCATGGCTACGGGAGATCGCCGAAGCGGCAGAAGAGAAGTATGCCCCGGCAAGATTATTTCATCGGCCTAGACTGCGGTCAGGCACAAGACTACTCTGCCGTCTCTATCCTTCGGCAGGACGGGAACCGCTTTGATGTGGTTCATTTAGAGCGGCTACCCCTGGATAATGCCCTACCCGAAACAGATTGAATATCTTTTCCAGATAAGGCACAAGAAGCCGCTTAATACGACGAACGTAGTGCTAGCTATCGACTATGCTGGCGTTGGCCGGCTATATGCGATCTGGCAAAGGACCGGGGGCTTAATCCAATAGGGATCGTAATTACTGGGGGCAATACTGTTAGCTGGAATGAGGATAAAAGCCGGACATCGGTCCCTAAGAGGGATCTAATCTCCTGCCTACAGATCGCCGCCCAAAACGACCGGCTGAAGGTAGCCCAGGGGCTCAAATTCGGCCCGGTTCTGGCGGAGGAGCTGCAATCCTTCAAGGTCAAGATCGACCCTAGAACGGCCCATGATTAGTATGGATCTTGGAGAGAAGGCAGCCATGATGATTTAATTCTGGCTATTGCCATCGGTTTATGGGTGGCCGAAAATAGATATGCCCAGACCCATGCAGTAGCTAGGTTCATAATTGGCACAGGCAGGCGCCGGCAGTGGGGGGATGAGATCGACGGCGGACTTAACTGTTTCTTGCCCTCGGCTCGCCTGTTGGCCCAGGCGTGGCGGCTATAAACCATTGTAGAGTCCCGAAACTCTTG
>DAWB01000149.1 GCA_002505805.1 Methanosaeta sp. UBA80
ACGGCTTGAGCCCGAGCCTGAATACTTCGAGCCCTGGCCGCCAGATGTGAAAGGCAGCCTCTCCAAAGTCCTTTATGATCAGATGATAGCGGAAGGCGTTGAACTGCCGGTTGAGCGTCCTGGCAAAGATATTGTGATGTGCCTGCTGGNNTGGATTATGAGCCCGCCAGAGTTCGCCCCATGGCCACCAAAGCCGGGAACGATGGGTCATCTCTTCTATCAGGATCTTGGGAGCCCGTCGAGAGCATGGAGATGTATCTTCTCGCAGCGGAGCGGTTTTATGAAGCTTGATGCGATTGAGAAAAAGCTGGCTCAACTTCGAATCGAGATTCTATTCTGGGCAGGTCAGATCCATAGACGACCATGGGCAAGAAGTCTGGATTAAGGGAAGCGGCTTAGAGTTCATGAGGGCTGTCTTGAAGGCCAAGCGTGCGTTGGGCAAGGAAGCCTTGCCAAAAGATCTCCAGGAAGAAGCAAGGCTATGGAGTCGGGCAGAATTGCCTGCCTGTGGACTGTCGGATATGGTCAAGGAATTATGCAGAGGGCTGATCGATGAAGCTGGATAGCCTAGAAAGGCGCGTTGCCGTCCTGGAGAGCAGACTTCCCACCCCGGAGGATGAAGAGAAGCGCAGGCTCGACGAATTTCTGTCTAAGTGTTCTGATGAAGAATTAAACCAAATGATCAAGATTACTGAAAAGGATGAGCCTTCTCTCGAAGATATCGTTTTCATGGAAGCTATGGAGGCCAGATATGAAGCTGAGAGGCATTGACCGAAGACTGGCAGCCCTGGAAGAGAGGGCAAGGCCTCGGATACTCGTTACACTTGCGGATTTCGTTCTCTGGCGCGCCAAATGGAGGCGAGGAATTGAGGAAGAGGTTGAATTAGACCCTGTTCTGGAGGAAGGCCTTCGGGAATCTGCTGAGCGTTCCAAGAGGCGCAAAACATGAGACGTGATCTTGTTAAGCGGCTTGAGGTCCTGGAAGCGAAAGCAAAACCCAGGGTGATATCTACCTGGGCCGATTTCATGATGTGCGAGGACGATGAGGTCGAGCTCAGCCCGGAGCTACAGGAGCTTGTAGAAGAGGTTGAAGTTTTGGGGTAGATGGGGCGGGTAACCTCTATTTTTTTGGACTTAAAAGCGAAAAATTTTCCTTATTGTACAAATATTTATATGCTTTTAATGTAAAACGGACCAGATAGACGATATTAAGGATAAAAGGTGGTACGATGTCCGAGGCGACAAAACCTGACAAAACCCGACAGCTTTCCCAGGAGCAGATGAACTCCATCGAACATCTGCTACAGGGCCGAAGTGATAGGTCCGTTGCTGAGGCCGTGAGCGTGAGCCGGCAGACGGTATGGGAGTGGCGAAATCATGATACCTTATTCATTGCAGATCTGAACCGGCAGCGTTACGAGATGTGGAAAGAAGCCCATGAGCGGCTGAAGTCCCTGGCCAATCGAGCTCTGGACGTATTGGAGCAACAGCTTGACAGCGGCGATCCCAAAGCCTCCCTGGCGGCAGCCAAATACATCTTGCAAGGCACCAGGAGTCCGGAGGGAGACGGTCACAAAATGGCACAAAAACCCATTTTTCAGTGCTGAATTAAGCATTCGTAGGGAAGAGCTGTGGTCAGATGCCAAGCTCCGGCTCAAGTCCCTGGCTCAAGAGGCAGTCAATGTTCTCACCAGAGGTCTATCCTCCCAGGACGAGAAGGTGGCGATAACAGCAGCGGTCCATATCCTGAAAACCGTGGGCCTTTACGGAGAAGTGAAGCAAGACTTCGGACCGGATACGCCGAAGGAGGCGGTCTGGAAGCAGGCTGTAGAGCGGAAGCTGCATGGTTACACTGCGCTCCGGCCTGATTCATTCTCTGATTTGTCTGAGAAGAACCACATGTAACAAGCTTCCGCCCTTGTAATTGTACGCTTTCCCTATCGCCCCAGGTATGTCCGCCGGATCAAAGGACACATCGCGCGTCCACTTACCAAACCGGCCATCGTAGTTCACAGTCGTCACCCAGTCCTCCAGGAACCCTCGTTTGACCCTGGCTTGCTCAGTATCCTGGCCTTTGATCTCCAGCACCAGGTGGATCCTCCAGGCACGATGAGCCTCGTCGTTTATGACCAGGATGTTCTTGGCGTTGCTCAGGTCTCTGAGGAAATCCCGGACGTAAGCCTGATCGCTCCTGGCATCTCGTTTATCGACTCCCTTCGATCATTGAAATTGTTCCAGATCTATGAACAATTCTGTCGGCATGCTGCAATAGCAAAAAAATTTTGACTCAATCTAGATCGAATGACTGCCATGCTATATGCAATCTGTCGACCGGCGATCCCAAACAGAGGGATGGATTATTCGTAGTATCATCCATAAGATTTATAAATAATGAACATTCAATACGTCAAATGCCGTAAGATATATCGGCAGAGTGGGGGCTTAGGATGTATTAGTCCTTAGCCTAGTAGATTGCCATCATCCTGTTATGAAGGATAGAATGGAAAAGGTGAGGTAAATGAGATCGGGAATATGGTTATTTTTAGCTGTGATGGTGACAGGTACACTATGCGCATCTGCTATGGCGCAGGAGACGACTGCTGAAGATTGGTATAAAAAGAGCGAGCAGTATTATAATAGCAGCTCTTTAGAAGAATCTGTTCAGGCCTTGGATAAAGCCCTGCAACTAGATCCTGAGAATGCCACAATTTGGCAAACCAAAGGCCGCATCCTGGTTTTTATGAATAAGAATGACGAGGCTAATAACTCTTTCCAGATGGCTGATCAGATTCTAAATAAAAGCATCCTGAGAGATCCCGAGAATATTAACACACTATTGTCCAAATCCCAAGTCCTTCAAGGCATGGGCAAGAGCGATGAAGCTATCGAAACCGTTGATAAAGCTATAGCGCTAGATCCGAATAATATCGATAGCAGGTTAGTCAAAGCTGATATATTGGTCCTGGCAGGAAGGTATAACGAGTCTATCATGGCCTATGACAATGCCATTGAGTTGATACCTGCCAATGATACCAAGATGCGGTCTGAAGTTATATTTGGCCGGGGAAATTCATTTAGTGACGCGGGCAGATATAGCGAGGCTATCGAAGACTATGACCAGGCCATAAGGCTCTCTCCAGAGTTTGCACCTGCCTGGAACAACAAAGGTTTGGCTCTACGGAAGCTGGGAGCGCCAGATGAAGCTCGTGAACTACCCTACCCTAAAGGGTAGGGCTTCCCACTTCATCGCCAA
>DAWB01000008.1 GCA_002505805.1 Methanosaeta sp. UBA80
CAAGAGTTTCGGGACTCTACAATCTCAATAATCTCTATTTCTTCCTTAATTTGAATTTATAAATATTGAATAAAATTGAGACCGGACCCCCCGTTCGGATCTTGCTCCGCTCAGAGCATCTGGTAGAGGGTAGTCCTCTGCACTGCCCTTCTTCCCCTGCTTTCGATCAGCTCTATCAGCTCTTGGGCGGAGATTCGGGGGGCTTCGCGAGCATTTCTGGCTATGGCTTCATCCATTAGCGTTCCCCCCAGGTCGTTGGCTCCCCAGTCTATGGCTGCTGCCGCAGCATCCCGGCCCAGCTTGGTCCAGCTGGCCTGGATGTTGGTTATATGGGGATAGAGGGCTACCCGGGCTAGAGCGTGCATCTTCAGCTTATCCAGGAGATCCGCCCCAGAAACGCTCTTGCCCAGAGCATTGTTCTCAGGAATAAAGGGGAGCAGGACCATCTCCGTAAATCCTCCCGTCTCCGATTGGATCTCTCTTAAGATTGACAGATGCTCGAGCCGATCCTCCAGGCTCTCCACATGGCCGAAGAGCATGGTGGAGGTGGTGAGAATGCCGAGACTATGGGCCGTGGTGATGATCTCCCGCCACTGCCTGGCTTTGAGCTTGTCCGGGCAGATCTCTTCTCGCACCCGGTCCACCAGGATCTCAGCTGCCGTGCCGGGCAGGGAGCCCAGGCCGCTTTTCTTCAGCTCTTGGAGCGCTTCTCTTATAGAAACACCCGAGTTTCTGGACATATGCATGACCTCCATGGGAGAGAAAGCATGCAGATGCAGCTTAGGATGGTCCCGGTGGATGGTCTCCAGCATGCAGCAGTAGTCCTCCAGCTTCATCGTTGGAGCCAGTCCTCCCTGCAGGCAGATCTCAGTGGCCCCCTGAGCCTCCGCCTCTGCCGCCCGGTTGAGGATCTCCTCGGAGGAGAGGAAATAACTTTCTCGCTGCTTGAAAGAGCAGAACCGGCAGGTTCCGGTGCAATTGTTGGTGAAGTTGATATTGCGGTTGACCACAAAGGAGACCGCATCCCTGCCGCTCTTCTGGCGAAGGGAATTGGAGAGGCGGAAGAGGCGAACCGGCTGCTGCCAGAGCCGCCCGAGCTCATCCCGATCGGAATATGGCTTGATGGATGGGGAATGTGTCTCCGATAATCCGGCTACATTAGCAGCATCCGAGGTCATGAGATATCTTCACCATCCCTTTCGGCCAGCCTCCGCTCTTTGGGAATCTGGCTGACCAGCTTTCCGTGAGAGTACAGACCGCAACCAAGCACATCCCCCCTATAAAATACCACCACATAGCCGCTCTCACACTGCTCTGCCGTCGCAGCGTCAACCTCCTGAGTCCTGCCCTCCAGGAAGAGCCTGGCAGAGCCTGCCTGCAGGTGCATTGTATTCTTCTGAGCATGCAGGCCGAATACCTGCAGAGCGCAGGTGGTGGGCTTCCAGGGACGGTCTTTGCAATTCATGATGCGCATGCCTATGGCCTCGTAGGAGAGCCCGGGAAGCTGTGAATCGCTTATGGCCCATATGCTCCTCGCCTTGCGAAAGAAGTTGTAGCCGGAGAAGACCGATTCCGGTATGGCAAACCTGGAGTTCCAGATCTCTGCCACAGCTTCTCTCTCCAGGGGCTCAAAGACATTTCTAGCTCTTGACGATCTTGGCGACAAAGAATCCTCCCGTATCATTAATATGGGGATAATAGCGCGCGACAGAATGCATCTGCCGGGAGAAGCGGATGCCATTCCACTCCTCCAAACCCGGGCATTCCCTGAGGCCGGGAGTCTTTACCTTCTCCAGGTGGGCGCCACTGCCTTCTTCAGCTTCATCCAGAACTGCCTGGACCACCATCTCATTCTCCTCCGGGGCATAGGTGCAGGTGGAATAGACCACCACACCTCCGGGAACAGTCAGTCGCAGGGCGCTTTTCAGCAGGCCGATCTGCAGGGCCTGCAGGCCCAGAGACCTTTGGCAGCTGCCGCGGGCTATAACCCCAGCGCCACGCCTCTCCCGGCCCTCGGCAGAGCAGGGAGCATCCACCAGTACCCGGTGGAATAAGCCGCGAGGAAAGTTTCGGCCGTCGTAGCGGGTTATGGCCACATTCATGGCCCCCAGCCTCTCGCAATTGGAGCGGAGTGCCGCCACCCGGGCCAGGGAGGGCTCATTGGCTATAACCAGGCCGCGGTTTTCCATCATGGCTGATATCTGGGTGGTCTTGCTGCCGGGTGAGGCGCACAGATCCAAGATCCTCTCGCCGGGCTGGGGATCGAGCAGCAGGGGCGGGACCATGGAGAGCTCCTCCTGGATGTGGATGAAGCCGAGGAGGGTCTCCAGCAGCTTGCCGGGGCTTTCCACATCCAGCTTCAGCCCCAGGGGATACCACGGGAAGGTCTGGCAGTTCAGTCCCTGCTCGGCCAGCCGCTCCAAGAGATCATCCCTTCCGATCTTGAGAGTGTTGATGCGGGCGGTGCTGACCAGAGGGCGGGATTGCACCGTTCGGAAGGCCTCCCATTCCGGCACTATGTCCCTATATCGATCCAGGAAGTCCATTGTGCCATGGAGTTAGCATCCTAGGAGAAATAAATTGGCCTTCATTTCCGCCAAAGCCGGTAGCTTGGGCTGGCTCGTTTTTTTTTGCCCAGTTTTTCTAAGGAGGTGAAAGTGGGAGGGGTATAGCATCGCCTCTGCTCCTACCGACATCTTTAAATGGGGTACTGTTTACCTGGAGTAGCTGTTGGGCAGGTAGATCAGCTGGAAGATNNGGGTTCAAATCCCGACCTGTCCATATCTCTCTTTTTAGGGGCTGCATTCTTTCCGATGCCCAAGGGCTTCCAGGAAAGAATTAGGCCAAAAGAATTTCAAGCCCCTGATCAAATAAAGCAAGCATGATGGAGCGTGGCATGATATGATCATGAGAGAGGCCAGAGCAATATGCAGGAGATAGCGGAGATGCTGGCCACAGCCTTTGCCATCGGCCTTACCGGTGCCTTGGCCCCCGGCCCCACATTGCTGGCCACAGTAAACTCCTCCCTCCAGGAAGGCTGGAAGGCCGGCCCCAAGGTAGCAGCAGGCCATGCACTGGTGGAGGTGCTGATATTTCTGGTCATCGTCGGTGGCCTGGCCTCGGTCATGCAACAGCACACCCGGGGGATTTCCATAGCGGGAGGCCTGGCTTTGATCGCCTTTGGAGTCATGACTGCCATAGGTAGCCGGAGCGCCGTGCTGAAGGGGCCGGAGGGCAGGGCGAGCGGCAGCGCCTTTTTAGCCGGAGCGGTCACCAGCGCCGCCAATCCCTACTTCTGGATCTGGTGGCTATCCGTGGGAAGCGCCTTTTTGCTCTCCGGCCTCAACTCTGGCCTGATCATGGCCGCCGCCTTCATCGTCGGCCACTGGGGAGCCGACTTCGGCTGGTACACTCTGGTCTCGGGCAGCCTGGACCGGGGGCGCAGCGTCCTCTCTCAGGGCAGCTATAGAAGCATACTGGGGATATGCGGGGCCTTCCTGATCTGCTTCGGGATCTACTTCTTGAGCCAGGCTTGAGGCATTGCAGGTGGACCATTCCAATCATCTCA